>DYMC01000018.1 GCA_020721745.1 Lentisphaera sp.
ACACCAGGGTCCCCAGGGCCTGTCGCAATCCTTCGCCTCCCAGCCGGAGTCTAGCGGAACCTGCATCACCGCGAAATCACCATCCTGGGCGTATTCGTCAACGTGGTGCTGATACCATTCCCCATCACCCACCTTGAGAAAAACCCTGAACCTGAACAGACCGTCGGAAGGCATTTCGTCGGCTTTTATCCTCGCCCTTATCTCGACGGTGCTGGCGTCCATCCAGCTGCAGTCCAAGGATTTCCTCGACTGCGTGCTGGGTCCGCCGAGGCTTATGGCGGCGACGCGTATCTGCCTCGGATAGTGCAGGGCAATCGGGATATAGACAGATATTGCGCCGATGCCGAGCACAAGGAACACCAGCGTGAAGAAGAAGAGCGCTCTCGCCAGGGCCCCTACCCGTTGAGTCCTGGCCGGGATGAATCCGTATCCCCTTTTTCCTGCGTCTTCAGTGCGCGAACGCCCATGCGGGGTCTTGTCCCAGAAATGCGGAAGACGGAGGAATTGCAGGACTCCGCGGAGAGCTCCAAGGCTTATCAGCGCCCAGTAGAAAGGCATGTACAGCGCCGCCGGCAAGGCACCCTCCATCCCCCTGTTCACGCCGGCGAGCAGATGCAGCGCGAGGAAGACGAAGTTCACGCTGAAGAGTATGGTTGAAAGAACGACCACAAGCAGAGTGGCCGGAGCCTCGGGAAAGAATATCCTCCACCGGAACGCCGCCCAGCAGAAGAGCAGGACCCAGCTCAGCGGATTCGCCATCATCGAGAACAGATGTCCGCCAACCAGGACAAGCATCTGGAAATACCTCGCAAATCCGGTCTCCAGCGCGGTCCTCAGCGGCCTCCTTGTATGCACGAGAAAGGTCTGCAGATAGCCCTTCATCCAGCGCGAACGCTGTTTTATCCACGACATCAGGTCCGCCGGGCACTCCTCCCATGTTGTCGAGCCAAGTATCCTAGTCTCCATGTTCCTTCTGGCAAGCTCGACCCCGAGATCGCAGTCCTCCGTCACGTTGTAGGAATCCCAGCCGCCCGCCGCCCTCAGCTTGTCCGTCCTGAAATGATTCGAAGTGCCTCCCAGCGGAATCGGGCATCTTATAGCGTGGAGCCCCGGCAGGAAGAGATCGAACCAGGTGCTGTATTCCAGCGCGAAGCAGCGCGTGAGGAGATTGTCGCCGGAGTTGTAGAAGTTCAGCTTCGCCTGCAGGCACGCAAGCTCCGGACCGGAACGCCTGAACACGGCGACGGCCTTCTTCAACTGGTCCGCCTCGGGACGATCCTCCGCGTCGAATATGACCAGGAATTCCCCCCTCGCCATCGAAAGGCCGAAATTGCATGCCCGCGGCTTCGTCCGCGGAGTTCCGGGAGGAACCTTGACCACCGAAAAATGATGTTCCATCGCAATGCCCTCGACAGCGCGGGCCGTCTCCGCGTCGTCCTCCTCGACAAGCAGGATTACATCGAGCCTGTCCCTGGGATAGTCCAGCATCGCCATCGCGCGGACTGTCTCGCCGGCAATCTCCGCCTCGCGGTAGAGCGGAACCATGACCGTGTAGAGCGGCAGGTCTTCGTCCCGGGTTCCAGCGATTTCCGGTTCTCCGACCTCCTCCTCGTCGTGCAGGAGCAGCCCCGCCACCACGGCGAGAATCTTGTGTCCCACTATGGATGTGTAGAGCAGCAGGAAGATACCTCCCGCAACGGAGACGAAGACGGTTGGATGCCACGCCAGCAGGACGATGGCGGATGCGAAGGCCGCGAAGATGAGCAGAGACTGGAGCCTGGTGGTTCTTATCCTCGCCCTGGGCTCGGGAACTGGCTGTGCGGAGGCGATGTCTCCTTCGGAGACGGGCTTTTCAAGGGTCCGGACGTATTGGGAGACCTTTTCGGAATATTTGCCCATCCGGGCCGGTTGCGGATCTCACTTCTTTGGTGCTGGTATTTTATATTCGATCCTCTCTGTCTGCGGAGGGGGCGCGGACGCCTGTATCTGCGGTTCGGACTCGGATATCCTCTCCTCGAGCTTCGCGCGGCGCTCGTCAAGCTTCAGAAGCATGCCCCTGATGGTCTTGAGCTCCTCGCTGAACGCCACAAACTTCTTGTTCAGCATGTAGGATATCTTCAGGTCGAGATCCTTCTCCCTCTTGTTCAGAATCTCTATCACGAAGCCTATGCCGGCCAGTATGAAGCCGTAGGCCGCGAGGTGGACATTTATCTCGCCAATCTCTCCTTGGATCAAATAAGCCGAGGTCATGGATATCACCATGACTACGGCGAGGACAGAGAAGATTATCATTAACACGCCCCCCAAAAAAACTTGAAAACCTAAGAATAACTTATCTTTGCCAAAAATCAAATGCATTTCTTCCGGTTTTTTCCCGGAAGAAACCTGTCAAGACCAAATATCCGCCTCGAATTGTCAACAAAAAACATCCGCCCATCTTTGTCCAAATCGCAACGAATGATATATTTTCGGCAGAAAAGCCCGAAGATGTCCAAAATGCTCCTCGTAGTTCCACAATACAAGCTCTGGTTCTCCTTCCCCCACCCCGGCATTCTCTACATAGCCTCGGCGGCAAGAGCCGCCGGCGGAAACGTCGAACTGCTCGACGGCGGAGTCATGTCAAAGCGGCAGCTGTTCAGGAAGTTGTCAGAAAAGGCAGCACACCACGATTCAGTCGCGATAACTGCTTCGGTAGCACACATCGCATCCGCCGTGGAGATAGCAAAATTCATCCGCGGGAACTTCCCAGCCATCAGGATAATCTGGGGAGGTCCCTACCCCTCGTCGCAGCACACGAGCCTTGGCCCGGACATAGCCGACATCATCGTGCTGGGCGAAGGAGAGACGCAGATATCGCGGATATGCAAGGGGGAGAAACTCTCCGAAATCCCGTCAATAGTCTATTTCGAGGACGGAATCCGCAGGGAGAATACGAGGCAGGGCTATATCGAGGACCTCGACAAACTGCCATTCCCGGCCCACGACTTGGTTGACTTCTCCACATACCAGCATCCGGGGCTGAAGCCCGCGGCCCAGATCATCTCCAGCAGAGGATGCCCCTATCAATGCATCAACTGCACTAAGTCCATCCACGGCAACGGCTACCGGGAACGCAGCCCGGAGAACGTGGTCGATGAAATCTCGATGCTCGTCCACAAATACAACGTGCGCGAAATTCACTTCTGGGACGACAACCTCACCCTCGACGTCGAGAGGGTGAAGAAAATATGCTCGTTGATACTCTCGAAGGATCTGCACAGGAAGGTCCGCTTCGCGGTCCCGGCCGGAATCCGCGCGGACATCTACGACGAGGAGATGTTCTGCCTTATGAAAAGGGCCGGCTTCTATCTCTTTGCCGTGGCCGTCGAGTCCGGGGAGCAGAGGACAATAGACAAGATCGGCAAGAGGCTCGACTTGGCGAAAGTGCCCGGAAATCTGGCGAAACTCGAACACCACGGATTCAGGCTCATGCTATACTTCATGATGGGATTCCCGTTCGAGACGGAAGATGACATGGACAAGACTGCGAATTTCGCAACCACCCTCCCCGGCCACCACCTCAACTGCTTCGCAGTGGTCCCTCTCCCCGGGAGCAAGCTCTTCGAGGACTGGGGAAGCACCCCCGAATTCAAGGACTACTTGGCGGTGAACTACGACAATCCGATCCCGCAGGCGAGAAGCCCCGCCCGCGCCCGCGCCCTCGGACGCATGATACGCAAGGCATACCTCAAGTTCTACGCAAGCCCGCGCAGGCTCTTCAATACATTCCTTCTGATGGCGAAGGAGGGAAGTCTTTTCAGCGATGCGATTTTCGCAGTCAAAACTCTTTTCAAAATCCTTTCTTGCGGGCACAAATGACGAAATACCTCAAATACGTGCTTCCCGCCATTCTCTGTCTCGGTTTTTTGCTGAGGCTGGGAGTGATTGTCGCAAACGGCCCGGGCCCCTCATACTTGTCCCCGGCCTCCACCGACGAGGTGAACTACCGGGAACTGGCCAGAAACATCATCGAGAACAAAACCTTCGGCTCGTGGTCGGAGGGATTCTTCACCCGCTCGATGCGGGCTCCGGCCTATCCCGCGGTTCTGGCTTTTGCGAATTTCGCACTCGGAAGCCCTTGGGCGGCGCTAGTCCTCAACCTCGTGCTGGACACCGCGAACATCCTCCTCGTCCACGTCCTTGCCCGGCTCCTTTTCGGACAGCGGACCGCCATCGCGTCCGCCATACTTTATTCGGTTTTCGCCCCGTCCTTCATCTATCTGCGCTTCAGCACCACGGAGATTTTCGCGGTCTTCCTCGTCCTTTGCCTCCTGATCTCGCTCACAAAATATGAGAAGCCCATTTCCGCCAGTGGATTTTCGCTGGTCATCTTCTACACCCTGCTCATCCACACAAGGCCGTCGTTCCTCCCCGTGCTAGTTGTCCTCCCCGCAGTGATATTCCTGAAATTGGGAAAGTCTGCGGGCAGAAGGGGAAAAATCCTCGCCAGCATTCTTCCTGCCCTCCTGGTCGGCATCATGTGCATCCCCTGGACCCTGCGCAACTACCATGTCCAGAAAACGCTGGTCCCGGTGATAGTCATCCCCGCCTGGCACACGCTGGAAAGCACAAACAACGACATATCACTCTCGGCAGACGCGGCGATGGACTTCATATACGCCCCGGAACGCGAGGGATGGAGCGAGGGACGCTATTTCGACGAGGCGCGGACGCAGTCGTGGCGGATTCTGAAGAAACACCATGTGAAGATTTTCATTCTGGGAGTCTACAGGATATTCAAATCCTGGTGCTTCCCCGGTTTCCACAGGAGAATCTTCCTTCCAAAAGCCTACTTCAATCCAATTCCGCTCCCCGGTGGCATCACCATGATACTTCCCGACTTCGAGGGAGTGGTCTACGCCACTATCCTATGCCTGCTCCTTGCGATTTTCGCACGCGGGAAATCATCCCTTGCCCCCGTATCAAGGCTCCTGCGGGAGAAAGCCTGGCTTCTCCTATTCCTGTTTTCCTATATTGCGGTCCACGTGATCGCAATTCCATTCCCGCAATACAGATTCATAGTCGAGCCCGTTTTTTCAATACTTGCCGTTGCAGCCGTAGCCGGACTGCTCCTCGGGAAGAATGAGGACAACGGGAAGGCACAGGATATCCGTTTTGTCCATAAAATAGCCCTTTCCTTGCCTTTTCTCATGCTGATGCCGCTGATAATTCCAGTTCGCAGGCATTCGTTCGAGTATCCCGACGTCGCCATGCCGCCGGCCTCCTACCGGAGCCTTCGCGAAATCCAATGGCGCAACAATGGATTCATCCCCGGCAATCCGACAACATGGCTGCAAGGCAGGCTCCGCTACTCGATGCATGGCTTCGAGTTCCTGGAAAAAGGCCCTTCTCCGGCAAAAGCCAGCGAAGATAAATCAGTTGCAAAGCTTTATGTGGACGAGAACTCGGAAGAGCAGCCTCTCGGGATCGGAGATGTGAAACTCAATTTCAAAAACTCGAAAGATATTCCCCGCGACGGCGATTATATCATCTGCGAGGGGACGGCCAGGACGGGAGTCTTCCGCGACATCATCGTTGATGTCGAGAACTGGGAGCCGCTAAGATGAGCAAAAGGACGATTGCGAAAATCGCAGAGATTTTCTTCGCATCCGGCATACCGGTGACGGGCCTTGCTGTCTCGACGGAGGACAGGGCTGGCTTTATCTCCTCCCTCCCGCTGCTGCTTGCCGTGATCGCCGCCGGAGGATGGCATGTCAAGACCCTGAACGACAATTACGAGGAGGGCTTTTCTCCAGCCAGGATCAGCCTCGGTGCAATCCTTCCGCTCGCAGCCCTTCCGTTCATGCTGTATTTCAACCCTCTCATGGCACTTCCGCTTCTGCTGATACTGCTCAACTGGGACATCTACTCGCTGTTCGGGAAGAACCACTTCCCGCTCTCGATGGCAAATAACTTTCTCGCCGGATTCCTCCATTTCTCCCTTGGCCTGGCGGCCGGAGGGCGCTCCCTCCCGGACGCAACTAGAACCCCGGAAGCCTTCTTCTTCGCGCTGGCCATGCTCTCAGGATCAATGCACCACGACGCATACCACCAGGAGGAGGATTCCTCAAGGGGGGCGACAACAGGAGCGGTCCGCTTCGGCCCGGAACGCTGGTGGAAGGCCGCAGTATTCCCAATGATCCTGTCCATACCCTTCCTCGCCAGAAGCAGCCCTCTGTTCCTCCAGATATTCTCCATCCTCGCGCTCTCTCCATATTTCATCGGATATTTCTCCGTCCTCGCCCTCTCGGAAAAACCCCAGAAGAAATTCCTCTTCAGGCTTTTCTGCAGGCTCTCATTTGGAAGCTCCGCAGCTCTCTACATAGTCCTAAAATGACTGGAACAACCGCAAATGCGTGCTATTGTTCGATCCTTGGACGTTCCACCCGTATTGCGGGAACGAGGCAATTGCAAAATTGCCCCAATGAGCTGATTTCAAAGTTGGCGTTCACAGCCCTGGTCGCCTCTGGCGCCGCCGAAGGCGGGTAAACTTCGGACGTGTATCTTGTTGATGATAAGACACAACTAAAGTTGTGAACTCCAACAGATTTATCCCGAACGCGTAGTTTTGAAATCAGCTCGGAAACATTTGTATCTGTCTCTCCAGGATGAAAGAGGAGCAACATGATCAAGACAAAGGAAATCAACTACGACGATTCCAGGCATGAAAGATGCGGATTCCCAGAGTTCATATATGGAGAAGGCAAAACTATCGGACAACTGGAAACCGTTATCCGCGAAATTCGCAAAAGCGGCCACGCCGTAGTTGCGACCAGAGTCGAAAAAAAATCCGGCAAAAAGTTGGCTGAAACATTCAAAGACGGATGCTACGACCAAAAATCCCGCTGCTTTTACATAAAGACGGAAAAAAAACGGGCAAATGCCAATAAGATAACGATAATTACGGCTGGCACCTGCGACCTGCCTGTCGCATACGAAGCATTGAGGACTATCGAGGCATGTGGCTATCGTTGCAATTTGATTTCCGATGTCGGCGTGGCAGGAATCCACCGTCTGATGGCTCGTGTCGAGGAACTCCGAAAAGCCTCGGTCATCATCGCCGTGGCCGGCATGGAAGGGGCGCTTCCCAGCGTGCTGGGAGGACTAGTCTCATGTCCTGTGATCGCCGTGCCGACAAGCGTCGGATACGGGGCCTCGCTCAACGGCCTTTCGGCCATGTTCGCGATGCTCAACAGTTGCGCCAGCGGCATCACTGTTGTCAATGTGGACAACGGCTTCGGCGCAGCCTGCGCCGCAATGAGAATATGCAATTTGGACTTTTGTCCTGAAATTGGACTGGAGGGGCATGCAGGAAGGGCTTGAGAGCAAAACTACGCCGATGATGAGGCAGTATCTCGCATCGAAGAAGGAAATCCCGCAGGACTGCATCCTGCTTTTCAGGATGGGGGATTTCTACGAGGCGTTCTTCGACGATGCCGTGAAGGCCGCCCCGCTTCTCGAGGTCGCCCTCACAAAGCGCGCCGGAGTGCCGATGTGCGGAGTGCCATACCACGCGCTTGACATCTATCTTCCGAGGCTGCTGCAGTCGGGGGTCAAAGTCGCCGTGGCCGAGCAGATGGAGGACCCCCGATTCGCGAAGGGAATAGTGAAACGGGCGGTGACCAGGATAATCACCCCGGGAACTATCATCGAGGGCTCGGTCCTGGCGCCGGACCAGAACAATTTTCTCGCGTCGCTCTGCCTCGACAATGGAATCTTCGGACTCGCATCGCTGGATGTCAGCACAGGGGACTTCCGGACCACCGAGATGGACAAGCTCGAGGATGTCGAGAGCGAACTCCAGCGCCTGGCCGCCCCCGAATGCCTGCTTCCGGAATCACTCGCTGCACAATGGGGCGAGGCCAAAATGAAGCAGATGCCCGGCCGCATCCTGTGGACCCGGCTCGACGACTGGATATTCTCCAGGGACAACGCCGAGGAGTTGCTCAAATCCCAGTTCAAGGTCGCCTCCCTCGACGGGTTCGGATGCCGCGGGATGACCGCGGGGGTCTCGTCCGCAGGCGCCATACTCCACTATGTAAGGGAGAATCTGCGCCAGGATGCCTCGCACCTCGGAAGAATGAGCGTATACAGGACCGGGGAATGCGCAACGATAGACTATGTGACGCAGAGGAACCTCGAACTGCTGGACTCCATCGGAAGCGACAAGAGCTCCACGCTCCTGGGCGTGCTGGACTCCACCGTCACACCCATGGGCGGAAGATTGCTCAGGGAGTGGATTCTACGCCCGCTGAGGGACAAGGCCCGCATCGAGGACAGGCTCTGCGCGGTCGAGGCGCTGAAGGACGACAGCGTGGGCCTGGCGGAACTGGTCGAGACCTTGTCGGCGGCGCGGGACGTTCAGAGAATTTCCACCAAGATCAACGTGGGGAGCGCGGCTCCGCGCGACGTATGGGCGCTCGCCCAGAGCCTTGATATCATCCCGGGACTCAAGCAGATACTCGCATGCCACAATGCACCAAGGATGGAGGCCTTGCGAAATTCGCTGGCCGAGTTCCCGGAGCTTGTCCGGGATGTCAAGGCGACTTTGGTGGATTCGCCGTCGGCATCGCTCGGCGATGGCGGATTCGTGAGGGAAGGCTTCAGCCCCGATCTCGACGAGCTCAGGCGGGCATCCTCGGAGGGGAAGGACTGGATGGCCCGGCTCCAGAGCAAGGAGCAGCAGAGGACGGGCATAAAGACGCTCAAGATCAAGTTCAACAACGTGTTCGGATATTACATAGAAATCAGCAAGAGCTATCTGAACGCCGTCCCCCAGGACTACATAAGAAAGCAGACCATAGCCACCGGCGAGAGGTTCGTAACCCCGGAACTGAAGGAGATGGAGAACAAGATCATCGGCGCGGAAGAAAAGGCAAAGTCTCTGGAACTCGAGATATTCACCAAACTCCGGGAAAAAATACTGCTCCAGATGAACAGGCTCCTCGACACGGCCGCGATCCTGGCGGAAATAGATGTCCTGGCATCCTTCGCGAACTGCGCGGCCAGGAACAACTACTGCCGGCCGGCAATCCGCAAGGAGAGAATTCTGGACATAAAGGAGGGCAGGCATCCGGTTCTGGACGCGAAAATGACAAGGGAGAGGTTCGTCCCCAACGACACCACGCTGGACGACAAGGAAAACCGCATCATGATCATCACCGGGCCCAACATGGCCGGAAAGTCAACCTACATACGCCAGGTCGCGCTCATCGTGATAATGGCCCAGATCGGATCATTCGTCCCGGCAAAATCCGCGGAAATCGCCATCATGGACAGAATTTTTACGCGCGTGGGCGCCTCGGACGACATCTCCCGCGGACAGAGCACATTCATGGTCGAGATGACCGAGGCGGCGAACATCCTCAACAACGCTACGGCGGACAGCCTCGTCGTCCTCGACGAGATCGGAAGGGGCACAAGCACCTTCGACGGGATCAGCATCGCCTGGGCCGTCGCCGAATATCTGCACGACAGCGGGAAGACCAGGCCTCTCACCCTCTTCGCAACCCACTACCACGAGCTGACCAAGCTTTCTCTCACATGCAAGGCCGTCAAGAACTACAACGTGGCGGTGAAGGAATACGGGGATCAGGTCATATTCCTGAGAAAAATACTGCCGGGTGCTACAGACAAAAGCTACGGCGTGCATGTTGCGAAAATCGCAGGCCTGCCGCAGGAGGTGATTGACAGGGCCTTCGAGATACTCGAAAACCTCGAGAACAACGCCGTGGGAGAGGCGGGAAAACCGAGTCTGGCGACCAGGACAAAGACAAAAAGAAAAAACAGCCCGCCACCCGAGGACCACATCTCCCTCTTCGACTGGGCGAAGAAGTCACAATGAAACCATAATCCCAGCCCAAATTTCGCGCCCTAACCCAAATTTCGCACTCTAAAAAACAACCTTGTTGATTATAAGCAACTTACGCAAATTAGCCCGTTTTTCCTGCGAAAAACGGGCTGGTCATGCATTGCTCCCCAAAGCCCTGACCCGGCCCAGAGGATTATGGTCCGGCGGGGCTTGGACATGCGTAGGACAAGTCAATCCCCGCGTTCAGCTTCCGGAGCTTCCCGACGATGTTCTCGTGGCCGCGCATGACAATGTCCGCGTTGCGGACGGTGCTGCGGCCCCTTGCGCAGAGCGCGGCAATGACCATGGCCATTCCGGCGCGGATGTCGGGGCAGGACAGTTCGGCTCCGGACAGATGCGAGGGGCCGTTGACGATGACCCTGTGCGGATCGCATATAGTCGCGTCGGCACCCATCGCGATAAGCCTGTCCACGAAGAAAATCCTCGATTCGAACATCTTCTCGAAGAACATGGCCGAGCCTCTCGCCTGTGTGGCCATCACTATCGTGCAGCTCATCATGTCGGTGGGGAACTGTGGCCAGGGTCCGTCGGAGATGGTCGGCATAGCGTTGCCAATCTCGGGATTTATCCTAAGTTTTTGCCCGGCGTGCATCCTGACGAAGTCCTTTTTTATCTCCATCTTCGCGTTGAACTTCTCAAAGACTCGCCTGGTCATCCAGAGCGATGAAGGCCTGGTGCCATTGAGCTTTATCTCTCCTCCGGTGGCGGCGGCCAGCGCGAGGAAGCTTCCCGCCTCGATGTGGTCTGCACCGATCGTCCACTCCGCGCCAGACAGCCGCTCAACCCCGTCAACGACAAGGGTGTCGGAGCCGAGGCCCGCGATTTTCGCGCCCATCTTTACGAGCAGTTCTCCGAGTTCGACCACATGCGGCTCGGAGGCGGAATTCCTCATTATGGTTCTGCCCCTGGCCCGGACGGCCGCCATGAGGACGTTTTCCGTTGCAGTCACGCTGGGCTCGTCGAAGAAAAGTTCCCTCCCCTTGAGGGCTTTCGTCTCGAGGGAATAGGCGCTGTCGGTCTCGGAAAATGCCGCCCCGAGACATTTGAATCCGTAGAAATGGGCGTCAAGCCTGCGCCGGCCTATCCTGTCCCCGCCCGGGGACGACAGTTTCGCCGAACCGCATCTTGCGAGAAGCGGTCCGGCGAACAGAACCGAGGCGCGGAGGCGGGCGCAGAGGTCGGCGCGGATCCCGCAATCTGCGATTTTCGCAGCCTTGAGGCGGAGAATACCACCGGAGAAGCTCGATTCGACCCCGAGGGATGATGCTATCTCAACCATGTTCCTGACATCGAGTATGTCGGGGACGTTTTTCAGCAGCAGTTCCGCGTCGGTGAGCAGGCATGCCGCTATCATCGGGAGGGCGGCGTTCTTGTTGCCCGATACGGTCAGTTCGCCGGATATTGGATTCCCGCCATTTATAATGAATTCGGACATCATGTCACCAGAGGGAGAGGCATTTCGTTCTCAACTTTCTCGCGGTGTGTGTGTCGTTGACTTTTATCAGTTCGAGAGGGGGGTTTTGCTCCAGTTCGGGGATTCCATGCGACCTGCCCCTCATAAACGAGCGTATGGTGTCCGCGCAGGAGTCTAGGCGCGCGGCAAGCCCGGCGAACCTGTAGTCCATCTCCTCCAGCCCGAATGGCTTCCTCTCCTCCAGCCACAATTTCCTGTAGAGCGCATGCATCTTGCGGACCTTTCTGGCGAGTTTTTTCGCCTCCGAGAGGGATTTTTTCAGCTTCTTCCTCTTGCCTGGATAGTTCTTCCTGAGCCCCTGGGCGAGTGATATCTTGCCGGCGCTTATCTCGCAAAACAGCGAAACCATCTGGTAGAGTCTCGAATAATGGCTGTTTCCCCTGGACTTCGCTCCATAGAATATGGACAGCCCCTTCAGCAGAGCCTTGTCGTTCTTGTCCGGCAAGAGACAGCATGCGGGGTATAACGGATCCTCGTAGAAGAACATCTTCGGATTCGGGATCATGCGCCCCTCGGGTGAATTCGCCGGATTTCTTCCTATCTCCTCGAATCTTGCGAATTTCGCAAAGTCGGCTCCGCAGATCTTCTCCGCACGGGCCTTGTAGAAGTCCTCTTCCGGCTCCGGGGTCCTGCACGTGGCGAAGAAATACGAGAGCGCCAGCCAGCAGGAGTCGAAGAGACATTCATGGCCGTCGTCGCCCCACATGGTCATCATCACCTTCCGCATTTTCTTCCGGTGGACGATTTTCATCATCGCGGAAGTGTTTCCCCTGGCCCTCTTGAAGTCCGGAAGGAAGTTGCCCCAGTTCCAGAGGCCGGGGGACGAGATGCAGTCGAAGCCGCTCTTTTCTATCTTTCCGAAGTCCACCTCGTATTTCCTTTCATCCGGTGTGTAGTAGTTCCAGTAGTTGAGAGTCACGTTTCTGGGAATGATTGATATCTCCTCGTCGGCCATGGCCTCCTCGCCGGAACTTCCAAGGACGAAATCGCCCCATATGACCGGCTTCAGCCCCTTCTCGCCGCATATCCTGGCGACTTTCGCAACATGTTCTGCGTAGATGCGGCGTGGATTGATGGGCGTGTTGGCCTTAAACGCCCTGCCTCTGCCTATCCCCCAGGTCTCGTCCATGCCCAGATGGATCAGCTTCGTGTCGTAGGGAGCCGACGCATTGGAGATCAGCTTCGAGATGAATTCATACGTTTCCGGGACAAGCGCGTTGAGGACGCGCTCGTTGTCGCATATCTCCTGGTAATGCGAGTATTTGAGTATCTGCTCCAGGTGGCCGAGGGTCTGTATGCAGGGGAACATCGTGACTCCGAATTTCGCGGCGTGGGCGACCAGCTCCCGTATCTCGTCCTTCGAGTATGCGCCGCGCGCGTAGCCTATCAGCGGCTCGCCGTCAACCTCGTAGGTGTCCTCCGTGTAGAGGCAGAAATAGTTCATTCCCATCAGCGCGAGGCGGGCGATGGCATCCTTCAGGAAGGAAGTCTTCGGGACGGCGTTCCGGGAGCAGTCCAGCATCAGCGCACGGAATTCAAGAGGATGGACGAAGCTCTCCGTGAAGTCCCCCGACACAATGTCGCCAATCGCGGTCGCGAGATGGGAGAGGTCGGAATACTCGATCCTGATCTCGTCGCCGGAGCGGAAGATGCGGAACCCAGCGCCTTCAGTTTTTTCGGCGGAGATTATCCGACCCTTTGCGACGGAAAATATTTCCGGGATGATTTCATGCAATTCCATCCCGAAAGGAATTTCACCCACAGAATACTTCATAGATCACCCTGGCGTTTACAAGTTCCCCAAACAATATTGCCTCTTTTCAAAATAGCAACGGACAAAACGATTAAACTGCTATACTGTGGAACTGTAAAACAGAAGCGATGGGAAAACGATGGACTGCCTGTAAAAACGGCATGATTTTAGCCGTTTTTATTTCCGGGATGCCGGAAGCTTTCATGGTATTTTAAGGAGCAGGCTGTTCGAAAGCAATATCGAGGCAAGAGCAACGACCAACGAGGCTGAAATCAGCGGCAGCCCTATCTCGCGGTAGTCCACGAACTTTGGCTCCTCGAAGCTGGTCTTCTCGAGCCTGTCTATCTCCTGCATGGTCTTTTCGAGTCCTTCGGCATCCTTCGCCGCGAAATATCTTCCGCCAGTCGCCTCGGCGACTTCCCTGAGCAGTTTCTCGTCGAACTCGAACGACACCTGCTGGAGCTGCTTGCCCCCGAAAAGGGAGTCCACCAGGACAAATGCGGTCTGGCTTCCTATGCCCACGGTGTGGACGACGATTCCGAAGTCCTTCGCGATTTTCGCAGCCTGCATCGGGGTGATCCTAGCGTCAACATTGTTTTTCCCGTCGGTGAAGAGGACCAGCACCCTGCGCTTCGCCTTCGAATCCTTCAGCCTCGTGGTTGCGGTCGCGATGGGCCCGGCGATGCCGGTGGCGTCGCCAAGCTCTCCCGGATCGAGCTTTGCGAGCTGTCTCTCAATCCACATGCGGTCGAGGGTGGGGGGCGCGGCAAGATAGGGTAGCGGGGCGAATGCGATCAAGCCTATCCTGTCGTTCGGACGTCTTTCGATGAACTTCCTGATCTCCTCCTTTGCGACCTCGGCCCTCTCCCGCAGAGCGCCTGTCGCTATTCCCCTGCGCAGGCTTTCCGCAGTTCGGTAGCTCGGAGGAACGTCTATCGCCTTCATACTTCCGGAAAGGTCGAGAGCCAATATTATGTCTATCCCCTCGGCTCTTTGCTTCAGCTCCTCCATCCCCCTCTGCGGTCTGGCGATGGCGACGATCATGAGCGCGAGCGCGACGGCATCAAGCATCAGCGGCAACTTTGCCCTCCAGACCGTCTTTTTCGCTGCTCCAGATTCAAGGGCCGGTCTTATTGATGGCAGGATTATGGATGGAGCCCTCCTGCGCCAGTTCAGCAGGAAGAGTCCGGCAAGCGGAAGCAGAAGCAACAGATAGTATGGACTCTCGAATCTCATATCTCAAATCTCAGATTTCAAATTTCAGATTTCAGATTTCAAATTTCAAATTTCAAATCTCAAATTTCAGATTTCACGCCTTCCATCTTTGGTATGCTTTCCCGGACCAGCCGTTCCGCATCGGATATGGCCTTTTCCGTCACATCCGTGTCGGCGGGCATGTCCGCGAACTTGACCAGCTCGGCGGAGAGCATGAAATCCGACAGGAATCCCTTCTGCTGTGCGGAGAGGGGGCTGTCCGCTCTTTTCAGACTCTCAAGGAATTCTGGTGTTGTCATGGTTGGGGCGTCCATCCCGAATCGTCTCTCGAGGAAGCCTCTTATTATGTCGCTGAGCCTCGCCACGCATGACCGCGAATCGAGCAGCCCGCGCTCCTGCGAAATTCGCAGTTCGCGGAGGGCATCGAGCGCGACAACCCAGAACGGCAGAGGCTTCTCCTTTTTCTCCCTCCTTTTTCTCATTGCGAAAATCGCAATGGCCGCAATAAGGAGCAATAGAACGGCCGCGGCGATTCCTGCGATGAGCTTGCGCGAGGGCATCTTTTTATCCTCGATCCTGCCGGCTATTTTTATCTCGGCATCGTCCGCGACCTGGATTTCTCCCACTGAGAATTTTTGGAGCTTGACAGGAACCCGCAGGTGGCGGGAATCCTTGGACGTGAACTCCGCGCTTCCGCTGATATCCGTGTATTCCCCCGGCCTGAAGGCCTGGAGGACAAGCTCCGCCCTCCACGTCCAGCGTCCCCAGCCGGCCCTGCGGAAGGAGAAAGAGCCCGGTCCTATCTGCTGGAGTCCTTCCGGCAGAACTACCTCAATCTTGCGCGGAACCGTCCCCCAGGCGCAGTCAATTTCCGCCTCGAAATCGAGAGGCTCGCCAATCTTGAGTCCGTCGCCACGCAACAGATGCATTTCGATGTCCGGCAGCTTCCCTTCCGCCGGGAGGGACATGTATTTTGCGAAAATCGCAACGGCCAGCGCGGCGACGACGCATAGCGCCGAGATCATGACGAACAGAAAAACCTTGAAAAGCCTTTTCATCGCATCTTCCTCTCCCGCATACGGAAAAACCTCATCAGCGGCTTCACGAAGTCCTCGGAGCATTCAATGTCTATCAGATCCACATTTGCCTTGAGGCAGGTGGTCTTGTTCCTGGCGTGGATATCCTTCGCGGCATCCGCGAATTTCGCAAGATTCGACATTGACGAGGCGCGGAACAGGGCCGCCCGTCCGGACTCCGAATCCTCCATCTCGATGTCGGGGCAGAGCGGCAGAGCCGTCTCGGTCTTGTCCAGTATCCTTATGGCTATCAGGTCGTGCCTCCTCGAGACTGAACGCAGCGCCTTCGAAAAGTCCTTCTCATCGAGAAGATCGCTTATCAGAAAAATCACCGAGCGCTTCTTCAGGAGCTTCATCATCGAGCCGAGAGCCGCCTTGATGTCAGTCCCGGATCCAGGATATCTCCTGGCGAGCAGTTCCCTTATCAGGCGCATGCCGTGGGGCTTGCCCGACTTCGGCGGAAGGAAGAACTCGTTCCTGTCGGTGAAGAAGAGAAGTCCGACCTTGTCGTGGTTGCGTATCGCGCTGAAGGTGAGCAGGGCGCCGATCTCGACGGCGCGGCTCATCTTGGTCCTCTCTCCGCTCCCGAAAGATGTGGATGCCGACGCATCCACCGCAAGCACAACGTTCAGCTCCCGCTCCTCGATGTATTTTTTTATGTGCGCGACCCCGGTGCGGGCGGTGACGTTCCAGTCTATGTCCCTGGCATCGTCGTCCTCGGTGTATTCGCGCACCTCGTCGAATTCGATACCGCGCCCCTTGAAGACGCTGTGGTAGGCGCCGGCGGTGAGTTCGTCAACCGTCCGCCGGGTCCTTATCTCTATCTTCTTGACCTGGGCTATGAGTTCTCTCGGAAGCATGGGTGGATCTGGTATTTGATATTTGAAACTCGATACTTGAAATTAGTAATTTGACAATTGGTTAAAGCGTTCAGCGTTTTTAAATTTTGTTATTCGGATTTCGGATTTAGTAAATAGGGGGTTTTGGTGATTAGGATTTTAGGGCTTAGCTCCCCCATTCTCCGGTTCTCCCCTTCTGAACCCTACGCCCTACGCCTTACGCCCTAACCCCCCCTTCATCCTGCATCCTGAATCTTGTATCCTTTCACTCTCACTTTCACTTTTAGTCTTTAGCCTTCAGCCTTTCGACTTATGGTGTTCTCAGCTCGTCGAGGATTCTGCTTATCAGCGATGCGGAGTCCATGTCCTCCGCCTCCGCCTCGTATGACAACATTATCCTGTGCCTGAGTATGTCGTGGGCGACACTTTTGACATCCTGCGGGACCACATAGGCTCTTCCATCCATGAAGGCGGCGGCCTTGGCAGCCAGGGTCATCATTATCCCGGCTCTCGGGGACGCTCCGAACTGTATGAGGCTGTCCAGGAAGTCCAGCTTCGCCTCGGACTGGCGCGACGACAGCTTCTGGCGCAGGCCCGGCCGTGTGGATATGACGATGTCGAGGATGTAGTCGGTTATCTTCTCGTCCAGGTATATCTTGTCCACCCACTTCTTTGCGTTCTCGATGTTGTCCAGGCTCGCCACCGCCAGGGCGGAGAGGTCGATCTCCGGATGCGACATGCGGTTGATTATGCTCCGTTCCTCCTCCCTGTCCGGGTATCCGATTTCAATCTTGAACATGAATCTGTCCACCTGAGCCTCCGGCAGCGGATATGTGCCCTCCTGCTCGATAGGGTTTTGAGTCGCCATCACCAGAAATGGCATCGGAACCTTGTGGAGCTTCCCGGCTATGGTCACCTGCTTTTCCTGCATGCACTCGAGAAGGGCGCTCTGGACTTTCGCCGGTGCGCGGTTTATCTCGTCCGCAAGGACTATGTTCGCGAAGACCGGCCCGGTCTTCACCGAGAAAGTCTGCGTCTGCTGGTTGTAGATGTTCGTGCCGACCAGGTCCGACGGGAGCAGGTCCGGAGTGAACTGTATCCTCGAGAAGGAAGCGTCCAGCGCGCCGGCGAGAGTCTTGACCGCCATGGTCTTGGCCAGACCTGGCAATCCCTCGATGAGCAGATGCCCGTCGGCTATCAGCGCCATGACAAGCCTGTTCACGAGGCGCTCCTGCCCCACGATTATCCTTCCGATTTCGGTCTTCAGGGGCGCAATGAATGACGAAGCCTCTTTTATCCTCGCCTGCAGTTCGTTCAGCTGATTCTTTTCCATAATTTGGCTCCTTGATGTATATTACCCTCCGTACTTGACCCATGGCCGCGCGCATCGAGCCTTGGCCCGAACCAATTTGACAGCTATTCTAGCCTTTTGTTTCATAATATGAAATCTGGATTCGATAAATATCGTGAAAAGTTCTCGCTGGCGCGGGAGTATAATATCCCGCACGGACATGCCAAATCCGCATGCGCCGTGGTCGTTCCGGCATGCAGGGAGAGCAAGTATCTGCCTGCGACGCTCCGGAGCCTGTCGGCCAACGACCGCAACCTCCTCGCCAGGACATGCGTGATCGTGGTGGTGAACCGTCCCCGGGGGAGGGACGACGATGCGGAGACCATTCGCGACAACATGGAGACTATACGCTGGCTCCGGAACGACGCACCGTCCGGCCTCGACACGCTTCTTGTCTCAGGCAAGGACGGGAATTCCGATCTCGTCCTGGACGGTGGGGTTGGCAAGGCGAGGAAGATAGGGATGGACATTGCCCTGGAGATGCTTTCCGGCGAACCATCGTCCTTCATCGCCTCGCTTGATGCCGACACGACTGTCGAGCCGGATTATTTGTCGAGCCTCTTCGGATTTTTCGCGTCCGGAAAGGCCGATGCCGCCGTGCTAGGATATTCGCACCGCAGGGATGCATGCCCTGCCGCCGCCGAGGCGATGGAGACATATGAGAGATATCTGGAGAACTACGTTGAAGGTCTCAGGCGCGCAGGCTCGCCCTATGCCTTCCACACCGTAGGCTCGGCAATGGCGTTCACCGCCGAGGCCTACGTCAGGGCGGGTGGCATGAAGATCAGGAAGGGCGGAGAGGATTTCTACTTTCTACAGGCGCTCCGGAAAACCGCTTCCATTGCTGGAATCAAGAAAATACTCGTCCATCCGTCGGGAAGACTGTCCGACAGGGTCCCGTTCGGGACCGGCCCCGCCCTGAAAAAAATAATGGCCGGAGAAAAGATCATCTCCCACAATCCCATGGTCTTCACATCGCTCGGGAAACTCCTGTCGTCGTCGAAAAATCTCTGCGAAAATCGCAACCCGGACATTACGGTCTGGCTGGAGTGCCTCGAGGAGGAGGCCATGGAATTCCTGCTCCGGAACAATTTCCCCGAGCAATGGCCGAAGATAGCGCGGAACTGTCCGGACAGCGCGGGAAAACGCATCGAGGCATTCCACAGATGGTTCGACGCCTTCCGCACCCTCAAGTTCATACACTTCTGCGAAAATCGCGCCAAGTAAAGTATGTTTTGTCCAGGCATTGTCCCGTTTTTCGTGCGAAAAACGGGTTGAAAAACAAAAGATCGTATTGCAATGCCATAATCTTATTTGCTAAATTCGCGGCTTAGTATATCTTAGCGAATGTTCTTTTGAAAATTCAACGGCGGAAGCCCAATATTAGCCACAAAAGGCACAGAAGGCACAAAAGTATTTTTCAATGACATTCTGGGGACTTCGCTTGGCACATTCAGCACTCATCATTCAGCATTCAGCGCTATTGACCGCACTTCTTTCGGCGAAGCCGATCCTTCTGTTCCCGAAAGCGAAGCTTTCTTTACCGGGAAGCCAATGCTTCACGGTATCGGCTACGCCTTCCTCTTCAGAAATTACAGAGCAGAAACTGGCAAATGGATGTCTTCTGACCCGCTGGGATACCCGGATGGCTGGAACAATCTGGCGTATTGCGGGAATGCGGCGACAAGTGGTCTGGATCCACTGGGATTGGCGTGGGAAGCTGATATTGCTGGAACGTATGCGAACAGAGCAGTAAGAGGGCTTCACACACCTGGAAAAATCATGAACGCAATTGTACGAAATTATACTTTACCCTGACCTGTACGTTTTCTGATTACGTTGACTGGAATAGTTTTAGCGAACTTGCAACAGAAGGTTATTTCCATGATGTTTACAGTTGGCTGGCTGGAATTCCAGAAATAGCTGCGGATATATTTTTTGATAAAACTTGCCTCGCCTCATTTGGCGTTAAAACAACATGGATGAAAAAAATTAGTGGAGATTGTCCGGAATGAATAAGGAAAAACGGGAAAAATTATTTATCTGGTTTTTAATAATAAGTGTTGTTTCTATAGTTCCTTTGCTTCTATTTTCTGGATTTGCAATGAGAGCATTTCGATCGACATATAAATTTGCAGGAAATATCTCAAATATTACTACGATTAAATCAGAAAAAATATCAAATAGATCAGCAAAAAAACTTTTGGTGGATTTTATTCCGGTGTCAGCCAAAGATATCCATTACGAAGTTCGTCCATATCATACAAGTTTGGAAGCAGAATTCTCAATAAATGAAAATGATTTTCAGGATTGGATACGCCATAAACAAATGACCTGGAACTTGGAAAGAGAGGGCGATGACGCTGGCACATCACGCCAAAATGGCAACGCGAAGGGGATTAATCCTGCCGTTAATCCCTTTATCTACCGCTACAAAGGCAACAATTATCCATATACGGCTAAAATACGGATACACTATGAAAAAGAAGATCAACTTTGTTCTATAAAATATTCATGTGGAACGTGGTAAGTCAAGTTCGAATAGGTGCCAAACATACTTTTTTGCTTTTTCGTTTGCGAAAATCGCAATTCATAGTAATTTTCTCTCATGGTCGCGATAAATACAAAATTTTTAGCCACGAATTACACGAATGGACACGAAAAATGGAGGGACGCGCTTGCCGCGTCCAGATTCGGTTTCTATCGGTGAATCGCG
>DYMC01000217.1 GCA_020721745.1 Lentisphaera sp.
GAGGATACGATTATTTCATGCAGATCGTTACGATGTCGCGGATTCAGATGTCTGACATTGAATTCGGTTTCAGCGAGCCTGGCGAAGACATCTATCCCGTAGCCGTCGGCCCTGTGCAGGATGTGGAAGGCCAGTCCGGCTATCATGGCGGCGTTGTCTGTGCAGAAGCAAGGCTCTGCGACGGCGAGAAAGCGGGGGTGCCTGATCGTTTTGGAGAACTTTTCCCTAAGCCTGGCGTTGCACGCGACTCCTCCGCAGAGGACAACGGTCCGCGCGGAGTGGAATTCCGCAGCGTCCAGAGTTTTTTTCACGAGGATGTCCACGATGGCCTCCTGGTATGATGCTGCGCTGTCGGCCAGGAAGGACGGAGCGAGCATTCTGTCCCCGAAAATTTTTTTATGCTTCAGCATGGCGGTCTTCAGGCCACTGAAACTGAAATTGAAACGGTCCTCCGGGGACACAGCCCGTCCCGACGCCCCCGTCAGGGCGCGTGGGAATGCGAACTTCGCAGGATCTCCGCCTTTGGCGAGCTTCTGTATCGCCGGGCCGCCTGGATATCCGAGCCCCATGATCTTGGCTCCCTTGTCGAAGGCCTCTCCGGCGGCGTCGTCGAGGCTCTGTCCGACAATCCTGGCGGACGAATCGGGGCCTATCAGCAGTATCACGGTGTGTCCTCCCGACACCACCAGTGCTATGATCGGATACGAGGCCGGGTCCTCGAGGACCGCTGTCCTTCCATCGAGAAACGCCCCGTAGATATGGGCCGTGAAATGGTTGACCGGCACGAGCGGTATTTTCCGGGAGAAAGCCAGTGCGCGGGCGAAGTTGACCCCGATGAGCAGAGCCGGGACCAGGCCGGGGCCGTTCGTCACGGCCACGGTGGAGATGTCGGAGATTCCAAGCGATGCCTCCTCGAGGGCGCAGGCGACCACGGTCTCTATTCCGGAGAGGTGCTCTCGTGCGGCAAGCTCGGGAACGACACCGCCGAAGTCCGCGTGTTTTGCTATCTGCGAGGAGACGACGTTGCTCAGCACGGCGCGTCCATCCTCCACGACGGCGGCGGCAGTCTCGTCGCAACTGGTCTCTATTCCTAGTATGAAAGCCATGGCTTTCTATTTCCTGCAGACTATGTTTGCGATGTGGTAGCTGGCCGTGAACTCGCCCCCTGTGGCGGCGGACAGGATTTTCCTCATCTTTCCCGGCTGTATCTTGGACAATCCCGGGTTCACCGCCCCGATGTTTTTCAGCGACTGCAGGAAGGCGCGAATGCCCGAGTGCGGGCTTGAAAGAGTGTATGATTCCGCCCTGATATCAGCAAATTCGGAGCAGAACTCCCTGACATCGCGCAGTTCCGGGTGCGGTGGGACGGGATATTCGATTCCGGCATCATCGAAGAGGCGTCTGAATTCGCCCAAAGAGCCCTCCAGCAGTATGCTGAAGGCGAGGTATCCGCCGGAAGGGAGCCCGGAGCATATCCTTGATATCAGCGAGCGCAGGTCGGCGGCCCACTGGAACGAGAGGCCAGAGACCACCAGTCCGCAATCCGGGGCTATCTCAAAGTCCTCGTTAAAATCGAGCATCTCAAAATCGAGCATCCATTCGTCCTTTCTGCCGGTCATCGAGAATATCTTCCTCCTGCATATTCCGAGCATCTCGTCGGAGATGTCGGTCACCAGTATTTTCGCCCCCTCGAATGCCATGACAAGCCGTCTGGTGACGAATCCGGTGCCCGCTCCGAGTTCTATCACGGTCTCCGGCCTGAAGCCCCGTGGCAAGGATGCGTCCATGAAGTCCAACAGGCGTGCGGCGGCCTCGCGCTGCACCTTTGCCGCCCTCTCGTAGGAGAAGGCCGCCTGGCTGAAGTTGTACCCTACCTTTTCAGAGGATATTGTTTTCCCGGAGGAAGCCATGGATTTCCTTCCGCGTTTCCGCGGTCCTTGAGAACGGAAGCGAGTGGCCGACACCCTTTGCGCATACAAACTTAGCCCCATTTACCGCATCCGCAAGTTTTTTCGAGAGGGACGCTTTCACTACCGTATCATCCTCTCCGGCGAGGACGAGGAGAGGGACATCAAGTTTGGCGAGTTCTCTGCGAAGATCGCAATGCAGCAGGTATTCGAGGCCGGCTATCATGGCCGACGGGGCGGGGATCAGCGAGTCGGAATCGAATGCCGACTTCGCCGAGCCAATGCTGATGCGGTAGAACTCCCTGAGCACCTTGGATGGCTGTATCCGCATTCCGCCTATCATGGCTTTCACCCCGGAAGATTTCTGCCCGTCGGGATTGTCATCCGAATCTGCGAATTTCGCAAATCCGGATATGATGACCAGCGCCTTCGGTCTGCAGTGCAGCGCCAGTCTCAGTGCGAACTGCGAGCCGAGGGAATATCCGACTACCACGTTGTGGCGCTTCTCCGCGAATTTCGCAATCTCCCTGTCCGGGTGCCTGAAGTCGAAGGGATCATCTCCGGAGAAGAATCCATATTCGGCCACCTCGACGGGATCGAGCTCGGACGGAAGGAGTTTGCGCACGAGCCCGGCGTCGGAGGGCATCGCCCAGCCCGGGAAGAAAATCGCGCCCAGCCCATCTCCTTTTGCGTTGGAAGCCATCGGCAAAACCATATTTTAAAATGCCACGAATGAAATAAAAAGACAGATTCTAGCCCGTGTTTTCGATTTTTCCAGCGCAATACTTGGCCGGGACTGAATTTTTATGTGCATCAGAGCAATATTTTATGCGGAAGAAAATGGCTTTAACATCGTTCCTCGCTTGCTTTTTTAAGGCTTGGTTATACACCAAGGTGGCCTGTGGCCGCAACCAAAAAGAATGCCCAATAATTATAAAGGTTTTTAACACAGAACCCTAGAAGTAAGGATCTAACCCGGCATAGCCGGAACCAAAAAGTGGGATCCCTAAATATTGCATTACAAACAATTAGTCGCGTCCCTATATTGCAATGCCATTCCCACAGAAAGTTATCAGCCCGTCCAGGCGTGTCCGTTTCTCACGGATGAACGCGTTTGTCTCGCCTCTTCCCACCCCAGGCCTGTTAAAATCAAAAAAATATCTCGCACAAAGACGCAGAGGCTCGAAGG
>DYMC01000218.1 GCA_020721745.1 Lentisphaera sp.
ATCCTCCAGAGGCGGACAAGTGCCCAACATACTATGAAAACACTATTATAAGACTATTAGTAAATCGGCTCAGGAAAATATAAACAACATTAGGTGTCAGGATGAAGAAGAAAGTCGCGCTGGTGACAGGCGGGGCCAGGGGCATAGGACTCGGAATAGCCCTGGAACTCGCGGAAGAATCTTTCGACATCGCAATTGCAGATGTCCAGGATGAGGCTGCCGTGTCAGAAAATATTTCAAAACTAAGGGGCGGGGGAGCCAAGGTGCTCTACTGCCGCTGCGACATCAGCTCCGCAACAGACAGGAAGGCGGCGCTTGTGAAAATCAAGGGCGAACTGGGCCGGCTGAACGTGCTTGTCAACAACGCCGGAGTGGCACCTTCCGTCCGGGCCGACATTCTGGACGCGGGAGAGGAAAGCTACGAAAGGGTGATGAAGATAAACCTGCAGGGACCATACTTCCTGACACAGGCCGCCGCAAAAATGATGATCGAGGAGAAGAAGGCCGACCCCTCGTTCCAGGGGGCCATAATCAACATATCCTCGATCTCCGCCGAGACCGCATCGGTCTCAAGGGGCGAATACTGCATCTCAAAGGCCGGTGTGAGCATGGCCACGAAACTATGGGCTGTCCGTCTAAGCGAATACGGTATCCCGGTATATGAAGTCAGACCGGGAATAATCATGACAGACATGACGAGCGCGGTGAAGGAGAAATACGACAAGCTCATCGCCGAGGGGCTCCTTCTCCAGAAAAGATGGGGCCTTCCCGATGACATAGCCCGTTGTGTCGCAATGATGGCGCGGGGCGACATCGCCTACTCCACCGGGCAGGTCGTCAACGTGGACGGCGGTTTCTCAATATCAAGACTCTGACACGGAGGGGAAAATGATAATCATATCGGATCTTAGAAAAACCGAAGGAAGGGGTTATCCGGCGGGAAGACGCACGCAGAACGTTGTCGGCGGACTCTCCCCCATAAAGGCTGCGAATTTCGCAATGGGATTTGTTACGCTTCAGGCCGACGGCGGACAAGTGCCGTGGCACAATCAGGATCAGGAGGAGGTCTATTTCCTACTCGAAGGCAGGGCCGAGTTCTGCCTGGGGAACGAAAAAATAATTCTTGAGGCAGGCCAGTGCGCATACATCCCGACAAAGGTCTTCCACCAGATCACAAACATAGGCGAAGGAGAGGCGAAGATGATATACGTATATGGCCCCGCCGGTGATGTGGCCCACTGGAGGCAGGAGCTTGATGGAACATTGCCCAGGGCCGGCATCGAAGCGCCCCCCCTGCCGGATGGAGCGAAAAAACAGAGGACATGATGGGCTGCAAAAAATAGTCGCCATCAGGCGGCCAAGAATGACCGCCCTACTTGGACTGCATTAAAATAATAAAACAGGAGTTTCAAAATGGCCGGAGTGAAAGAGAGAAAAATCGGAATAATCATGAACGGTGTCACTGGACGCATGGGCACGAACCAGCACCTGATGCGCTCGATAGTCGCGATAATACAACAGGGTGGTGTCAAGATCAGCGAAACCGAGACGATAATGCCAGACCCGGTCCTCGTCGGGAGAAACGAGGTCAAACTGAAAAAACTGTCCGAAATGTCCGGAGTGAAAAAGATTTCAACAGACCTCGATGCAGTCCTCAAGGACAAGGGATATGAAATCTATTTCGATGCCCAGAGCACCGACCGTCGTGCGAAGGACGTAAAAAAAGCCATCGCCGCCGGAAAACACGTATATTGCGAGAAACCGGTCGCGCTGTCCAGCGCCGAGGCGATGGAACTACAGGCTCTTGCGGACAAGGCCGGGCTTAAGAGCGGTGTCGTCCAGGACAAGCTCTGGCTGCCTGGCTTTCTCAAATTAAAAATGCTCATTGACAACGGATTCTTCGGCAAGATACACTCGGTGAAGGGCGACTTCGGCTACTGGGTATTCGAGGGTGATATCGCCCCCTGCCAGCGCCCATCATGGAACTATAGGAAGGAAGACGGCGGCGGGATGATACTGGATATGTTCCCGCACTGGAGATATGTCCTGGACAATCTTTTCGGAGAGGTCAAGTCCGTATCATGCATCGGAGCGACCCACATCCCTGAGCGAAAGGACGAAAACGGCAAGAAATACAAATGCACCGCCGACGACGCCGCATATGCGATATTCGAACTCGAAGGCGGGGTGATAGCCCAGTTCTTCTCGTCCTGGTGCACGAGGGTGAGAAGGGACGACCTGCTGACAATCCAAGTTGACGGCAGAGATGGATCCGCAATGGTGGGGCTCAGGAACTGTCTCGTCCAACCGAAATTCTCCACGCCAAAGCCGGTTTGGAATCCCGAAGAGGAGCAGAAGATAGATTTCTTTGGCGGATGGCAGGAGGTTCCGGACAATGTCGCCTACGACAACGCCTTCAAGATACAATGGGAGCTATTCCTCCGCCATGTCGTCCTAAATGAACCTTTCAGATGGACCTTGCGCGAAGGCGCGAAGGGCATACAGCTGGCAGAAGTCGCCTGCCAGTCCTGGAAAGAGAGACGCCTTATAGAAATACCGGAAATATAAAAAAACAAAAAAAGCATTTTGGGGCTTGACTTTTCGCAAAAAATCTAATATAATATCTGATATAATAAAAAAAGCTATTGCCGATGAGACGCGGAAAAAACAAAAACGGGGTAAAAGACGCTGTCGCGAACGGCATTGTCGAATACGTGCTGGAGACGCAGGCGCATTGCGGCGACAAGCTTTTGTCGGAGATGGATTTCGCCGCGTATTTCGGTGTTGGACATTTGACCGTGAGGTCTGCGCTTGCGAAACTCGCAAGAGACGGGATAGTGGAAAGGTGTCCAAAGAGCGGGACATATTTAAAGAAACTGCCCGATAATCTCAGGCATCTTTGTTCCGATTACAACAATGACGTGGTTCTTCTTTTGACTGATAAAGGGCATTTTTATTCCGATCTCACCGGAAAATTAATCAGTTCGTTGTCGAAGTCGGGATTTAGTCCTTCGCTTGTGCCGATTCCGGAGCGGGAATTTTCCCCCGCATCCACGAAAGTGACAATAGGCAAAATAAAAAATTTA
>DYMC01000019.1 GCA_020721745.1 Lentisphaera sp.
CGATGCCCTATCGGGATCGGGATCACGAGACTTGCGCGTCCGGAGTTTTGCAATTAGCTCTGTTCAAGTAAATATTCACTGAAATGACGGGGTTCAGTGAATATTTACCTTCCGCCAATCTTGAGCATGACGTCGAGGTCTTCCATTTCGGCCTGGAGGTCTTCTTCGTGCTCGACCTCGTCCTGGAGAATCTGGAGGACGATGTTGTATGTGACCGGGTCCTTGCCTTCGGTGAGCTTCACGAGTTTCCTGTATGTCTCGATGGCGCACTGTTCGCCTTTTATGTTCTGTTCGAGGACGTCCTTGACGAAGGGGTTGTCCGGGGCATCGTATCCGCAGTTGCTGTGCTTATACCAGTCTTCCGGTTTCGTGATGGGTGTGCCGCCGAGCTGGATGATTCTGATCGAGATCATGTCCGCATGCCGGAGTTCATCGGCTGCGTGCTGGGTGAGTTCGGCGATTACGGCCTCCTTCATGGGGCCTTTCACGACCTTTGCACCTATCCAATACTGGTAGTATGCGAGCCATTCGTCGCAGAACGCCTTGTTGAGGATCGCCACCAGCTTCTTGACATCCATGTCCACGATCTGGATTCCCTTCGTTCCCATGATGATCTCCTTTCTTTTTATTGAGTGGCTGTTTCAAAAAGTGAATATTCACTCCATGGATTCGTCCGTTCTACGGAATGACGTTGATAGTCGTCGCATCCTTAGGTCTTTGCACCTTGGTCCCATTCTTGAGTTCGAAGGATGCATCCGCTTCGCCTTCGAGCTTGAGGATGGCATCGGCTATTTTCACGAGAGACGGTTTGTTCGATTTGACAAGGAATATTTGTTTGTCGGGATCCAGAAGTATCATGATGTAGCCATAATACTTGTAGCCGTATCGGACGCTGTTTGTGTTGTTGTATTCGGCCCTGGCCTCTATTTTTTCTTCGTATTTCCCCCTTGCCTCGATGTTCAAGACTTTCTCTTTTTTTCCAGGATGGAGTAGACATCCTTGCTGGTGACGTGGCTGCCTACGATCATGGAGTGGAGGGTGTAATTGTTCAGAGGGAGCTTGAAATGGTTGTTGGCGACCCTTACTGTGAACTCGATTTTCTGAACCCTGTCGTCGTAATCAGCGCCCTCGAATCTTTTCTTTTTGAATACTGACGCGTCCAGGACGATATCCCCTTTCGAGAATTTGAGGTTGTCCTCCTCTTTTGCTGGGGCGGGTGTTTTCTGGTTCTGTTCTTTTTCGTTGGCAGCAGCCTGTTCCCTGGTGTCTGATGCGATGGTTTCGAGCCTTTCCGAAAGCTGGTCGCTGATGATAGTTCCATCCGGGATGCATTTTGCGGCCGAGTCCCAATTTTTCTCTTTAACAGCATTCACCAATGATGCCAGCGCAAGCGCCTGGGGGGATAATTTGTCATTCAATATTCTTATTTTCTCCTCCCATGGGATGTCCTTCGTGCCGAAATTTATGGTGGCGGCCACCTTTCCCACCTGTCTCTTCCCGGACAAGGAGCCATCGTCGTTGATTTTTCCAGTCAAGGAGATGGTTTTGGGTTTGTTTCCATGGATGATTTTTAGCTTCATGCCGTCGGCTTTCGAGAGGGCATCCATGAGTGTCTCGTCGAACTTGGCCACCTCCCGGATGGTTTTGGCGATGTCCGAAAATTGCGCCGCGAGTTCCTTGTCGGAGAGCTTGTCCAGAACGGAGAGTGCTCCCGGGATATCTGCCGCGAGGATGCATTCGACGATTTTTGTCAGTGTGTCCTGTTTGAGTTTTTCAGCATCGGCGAGTTTTTTTTCCTGGATGGACTTGAGTTCCGAGAGGTAATTCTTGCTCATGAGATTTCTGGCATCTTTCGTTTCGGATGCGAAAGGCCCGTTATATCCGGAACAGAGTTCGGCGGCTTTTTCGAGCCCAGCTTTTTCCGCAAGTTCGGCAGCTTTTTGCCTTATGTCCGCCAGAATTTCATTGATGGCCTTGGCCTTCAACTCCTTTGCCTTGGCGATTTCTTCGTTGGCGGATTCCAGATATTTGCCGGAGGGCCATTGGCGGATGAACTCTTCGAGCACAGCGACAGCCTCGTCGTATTTCTTGTCTTGCGCGAGCGCTGTCGTCCTGTCCGTCGTCTGCTTCCATGCGTTGTCCTGGGCTCGCAACGCCTCGATTTGTTCGAGTTCCTTTGCGGCCTTTTCTCTTTCGATTTTTTCTTTTTCGGCCCGTGCTCTTGCGGCGGCCTCCCTTTTCTGGGCGAGTATCAGGTGGACGACGATGATCAGGAGGACGAGGAGGACGACGCAGGAAACTGCCGTGAGTTTCATGCTTGCGTTTTTCTTTGTTTTCGGATTCGGGACTGGTGCAGATGGTGGCATGGCGCAATTCCCCATGTGATTTTGCTAATATACGGGCATAGGCCGTATTGTCAAGCCGTGTGGGGACTTCGCATCCGGGGGCTCCTATTCGAGGACGGCCTTTATTCTTCTGACACCTCTGCTGGAGCTTTCCTCCTTGAGGATGCGGAATTTGCCGAGTGATCCTGTGTTCTCGGCGTGCGGTCCGCCGCAGATCTCCTTGCTGAAGTCGCCTATGGAATAGACCTTGACCTTCTCGCCGTATTTCTCGACGAAGAGGCCGATGGCGCCATCTTCGAGCGCCTCCTGGACGGTTTTCTGCTCTATCGAGACGGGCATGTTTTTGGCGATGGCCTCGTTGACGATGGCCTGGACCTGGATGAGCTGGCTGTCCGTCATTTTCTCCGGGTGGGAGAAGTCGAACCTGAGTCTTTCAGGTGTGATGTTGGAGCCTTTCTGCTCGACATGTTCCCCGAGCACCGTTCTGAGGGCTTTGTGGAGCAGGTGTGTGGCGGTGTGCAGTTTGACCGTCATTTCGGAGCTGTCGGCGAGTCCGCCCTTGAACTTCTGCTCCGCGCCGGCGCGCGAAAGATCCTGATGTTTCCTATATGCCTCGGTGTATCCGTCCATATCCACGGAGAATCCTTTTTCAGCGGCCATTTCGACGGTGAGCTCGACGGGGAACCCGTATGTTTCATACAGATAGAATGCATTTCTTCCGCTGATCACCTTTTTCGTGACGTGGGCGGGGACGCGCGATATGAACTTCTCGAATTCTCTTGCCCCGTTGTCGAGGGTTTTGTGGAACTGCTCCTCCTCCCGGTCCATCTCCTCGCGAATATTTGCGGACTTGGCGGAGAGCTCGGGGTAGACATCGGAGTAGTTCGCAATCACGGCATCTGCGATTTTCGCACAGAAGGTTCCGGATATCCCCAGCTTTCTCGCCTGCATCACGGATCGCCGGATCAGGCGTCTGAGGACATAGGGCTGGTCCACGTTGCCCGGGGCGATTCCGTCGGCCATGATGAAGACTGCGGCGCGGAGATGGTCGGCTACTATCCTGGCGGCGCGGTCGAGGAATGGGTCGGCTGACGACGGAATGGGTTTTCCGGCGATGGAGGAAAGTGCCTCGAAGATTGGGGCGAAGAGCTCGGTGTCGTAGCAGCTTGATTTTCCCTGCAGGATGGCTGCGACTCTTTCGACACCCATGCCAGTGTCAACGTTCTTCTGCTGCAGCGGGAGGAAGCGGCCATCCTTGGTCTTGTTGTATTGCATGAAGACATCGTTCCATATCTCGACCCAGGCCTTGTCGTCGGGAGAGAAGACGTGGGGAGGCTCTCCCTGTCCCGTCCAGAAGAACATCTCCGTGTCGGGGCCGCATGGGCCGCATTCTCCTGCAGGCCCCCACCAGTTGTCCTTCTTCGGGCGTCTTGCGATTCTGTTCTCCGGGATTCCGAGACGGAGCCAGGATTCCATGGCATCGGAGTCGAATGGGGCGTCGGAGTCTCCCTCGAAGACGGTGACGGCGAGCCTGTCGAGCGGAAGTCCGAGCCATTGCTTCGATGTGAGGAATTCGAAACTGAACTCTATGGCTTCCTTCTTGAAGTAATCGCCGAGGGACCAGTTTCCGAGCATTTCGAAGAAGGTGAGGTGGACGGGGTCGCCGACCTCGTCTATGTCGCCTGTCCTGATGCATTTCTGGAAGTTTGCCAGGCGTCTGCCGAGGGGATGCGGTTCTCCGAGGAGGAATGGGACGAGAGGGTGCATTCCGGCGGTGGTGAAGAGGACGGTGGGGTCGTTCTCCGGGACCAGGGGTGCGCTTTTTATGACGGCGTGGCCCTTGCTCCTGAAGAACTCGATGTATTTGCTTCTCAGTTCTGATGCTTTCATTTCACTATTGAGTCGGAGATTATCTCCACGAACTCCTCCTTGCTCAAGTCGGCGATGGTCTTGCCCTTCGCCGATATTTTTTCGTTGAACTTGACGGCGGTCTCGGTCATCTTGTCGTGGGTCTCCTCGGAGCCGCCGAGGAGGCGGAAGTTGTCTCCTTTGGTCACTCGGACGTGGCCGTCGCTGGAGTCGAGCCCGAGCCCGAGCAGGATTCCGTGGTTTTTCCCCTGTTTTCCTTTTCCTTCGAGTTTCATCAGATGTCCCCGAGGACGGCTCCCGTGTCGGCGCTGCTTGCGAATTTCGCATATCTTGCGAGCCATCCGCCCTTTACCTTTGGCGGAGGGGGTGTCCATGAGGCGCGTCTTCTGGATATTTCGGCTTCGTCCACTTCCAGACGTATGCTCCGTTCCGGGATGTCTATTGAGATCATGTCGCCATCCTTCACCAGCGCGATGAGGCCGCCGGATGCCGCTTCGGGGCTGACGTGCCCGATGCATGCGCCGCGTGTTCCGCCGCTGAATCTGCCGTCGGTGATGAGTGCGACGCTTTCGCCGAGACCTCTTCCCATGATGTAGCTGGTCGGGGCGAGCATTTCCTGCATTCCCGGGCCGCCTCTGGGGCCTTCGTATCTGATGACGACGACATCGCCGGCCTTGACCCTGCCTTGGAGGATTCCTGCGCAAGCGTCCTCCTGGCTTTCGAATATGACGGCCGGCCCTCTATGTTTGAGCATGGTCTGCGAGACTCCTGCGGTTTTGACGACAGAGCCTTTCTCTGCGAGGTTTCCGAAGAGGAAGGCGAGTCCGCCGTCCTTGCTGTAGGCATTGTCGAGCGTGCGTATGACGGTGCCGTCCGGGGCCTTGGCTCTTGATATGACTTTCCCGAGCTTTGCGCCCGATACTGTGGTGCAATCGAGGTTGAGCGAGCCGGTCCTGGCGGTTTCCTTGAGTATTGCGCTTATGCCCCCTGCCCTGTCCACGTCCTCGATATGAAAGTGGCTTGAGGGCGAGACTTTGCAGATGTTGGGGGTTGTCCTGCTTATGGCGTCTATTTTTTTGAGGTCGAGATCGAGTCCGGCCTCTTTCGCGACAGCGAGTCCGTGGAGGACAGTGTTTGTGCTTCCGCCCATGGCCATGTCGAGGGCGAATGCGTTCATGAAAGCGGCTTCGGTGGCGATGTCTCTGGGGAGGGGGCCGCCGCTGATGGCCATTTCTACGATGCGTTTCGCGGCTTTTCTCCAGATTTTCCTCCTTGCGGGGTCCTCGGCGAGGACGGTTCCGTTGCCGGGCAGAGCGATGCCAAGTGCCTCGCAGAGGCAGTTCATGCTGTTGGCGGTGAACATGCCGGAGCAGGAGCCCGGGCCTGGACATGCGCAGTTCTCGATATCTTCGAGGTCGGTCTCGGTCCTGGTGCCGCTTTTGACCTGCCCGACGCCCTCGAAGACGGAGATGAGGTCGCATACTTTTCCATCAGGGGTTTTCCCGGCGGCCATTGGGCCTCCCGAGGCGAAAATTGCCGGGATATTGACCCGCATGGCGGCCATGAGCATTCCCGGGATGATCTTGTCGCAGTTCGGGATGCAGATGACGGCGTCGAAGCAGTGGGCTCTCAGCATGGACTCGACGGAGTCGGCGATGATCTCTCTGCTCGGGAGGGAGAATTTCATGCCGTCGTGTCCCATGGCTATTCCGTCGCAGATGGCTATGGTGTTGAATTCGAAGGGGACTCCACCGGCCTTTCTGATTTCGTTGCAGACCATCTTTCCGACCTTGTCCAGCCGGCAGTGTCCCGGGACCACGTTGGTGTAGGAGTTGCAGACGGCGATGAACGGCTTGTCCATGTCATCATTTTTCACTCCTGTGGCTCGGAGGAGGGAGCGGTGCGGGGCCCGTTCGAGTCCCTTCTTTATCATGTCGCTGTTCATTTTTCGAGTCCTCGTGTTGATTTATGTTGCAATAAAGTTATGTTAAGCGGTTTCTTCCGTTTTCAAATAGACAAACGGAATGGAATTTAGCACGGGAAGCGGAAATTTCATCAATTGCAAGCGATAAAAAGGGCGGAAATTCTTTTTTTCCCCGATAAAATGGTGTTTTCGATGTTTGAAAATCTCACGTCAAGACTGAGAGAGGCTGTCCGAAAGATCAGCGGACAGGCCGTCCTTAGCGAGGCGAACATGGCGGAGGCCCTCGACGAGATCAAGTCCGCGCTAATAGATGCGGACGTGAACCAGGCAGTCGCGGAGGAATTCATATCGGAGGTGCGCAGCAGCGCGGCCGGCATGGATGTGCTAAAGACGGTTTCGCCCGGCCAGCAGATAGTCAAGGTGGTCTACGACAAGCTTGTCGAGATGATGGGGGAAAAGGAGTCGCCGCTCCAGTTCAAGTCCTCGCCGTCGGTTATAATGCTTGTGGGTTTGCATGGAAGCGGGAAGACGACATCCTGTGCGAAGATCGCGGCGCAGCTGCTCAAGAAGGGGCGCAGACCGATGCTTGTGGCGTGCGACATATACCGTCCGGCGGCTATAGACCAGCTTGAGATTCTCAGCAGGGAAGTTGGCGCGTCCTTCCATTGCGACCGCTCCGGTGCCGATGTTGTGGCGATTTCCGATGCTGCGATGTCGAAGGCCCGGCAGGAGGGTTGCGACACTGTGATAATAGACAGCGCCGGACGCCATCAGATTGACCACGAGATGGTGATGGAGCTTGTGAGGCTCAAGCAGAGCCTTCATCCGGACGAGATAATCCTTGTCGCCGACTCGGCGCTGGGCCAGGAGTCGGCGTCGGTGGCGAAGCATTTCAACGACGCGCTCGGGATAAGCGGGGTTATACTGACGAAACTGGATGGTGATGCCCGCGGGGGTGCGGCGCTTTCGATCAGGAAGGTCGCCCGCTGCCCGGTGAAGTTCGTCGGGGTTGGCGAGAAGACAGGGGATCTTGAGCCGTTTTATCCTGACAGGATGGCATCGCGGATACTCGGGATGGGCGACATAGTCTCGCTTGTGGAGAAGGCTGCTGAGGAGCTTGACAAGGAAGAAGCGGAGAGGATGCAGAGGAAGATGCTGGACCAGGAGTTCGATCTTGACGATCTTCTTCAGCAGATAAAGCAGATGAAGAGGATGGGAGGGCTTGAGTCCATGCTGTCTTTTCTTCCCGGCGGCGACCAGCTTTCCGGCATGCCCGATCTGGACGACGGGGCGGTGGTGGAGATGGAATCGCTGATCCACTCCATGACGAAGCTGGAGCGCAGCAATCCGGAAATCATTGATTTTTCCCGGAAAAAAAGGATATGCCGCGGGAGCGGCAGGACTGTCGAGTCTCTAAACCGACTGCTTGAACAATTCAAGATGATGAAGAGTTTCATGAAAAACACCGGGATGATGAAGAGGTTGCTTTCGGGGCTATCGCCGTCGTCCCTTCTCGGCGCGGTCGGTGGAGCCGGTGGCGGGAATCCCTTCAAACGCGGCTCGAACTTTACGCCTCCTAGGAAGAAGAGAAAAAAGCGGAGATGAGTTTGCCATGCTCGTATTTCGGACGTATACTATCCAATCCGACAACAAGGCATGAGAAGTGAATCAACCAGGCAAGAAGAACACGAAGTTCAACACCCGGGCGCCGGCGGCGACCAGAAGCCACATAGCGTTCAGAAAACCCGGATTGCCTCCTGTGCGCGAGGAGGCCAAGTTGCCCTCGTGGAACACGGCGTGGCCCCACGGCCAGGTTCCATCCCAGCCGCATACGGCTGCACAGACGCAGACCCAGAATCCGCTCCAGCCGCAGTCCGCCCCGGTTCCGCCTCCCGCGCCAGTGGAAAATGTCTCGGGTCCGCCCTTGGCTCCGTCTACGCAGATAGGGTCCGTGAAAAGAGTTGTCGGCATTCCGATCAAGCCGGGCCGTGGGTTCCCGCAGCAGACTGGCGCGTTGAACAAGCCGACGGCGTTGCAGGCTCCATCCCCAGATAACTGTGTGGACAATGCGCTTGACGAGATAAAGGAGCAGATACAGAACTATCTGGAGGTTTGCGACACGCTGTCGCACAGGCCGATAGAGATGGACTATCTGGTCGAGGTCCTCTTTGTGCTGGCAAGATCTCTGAACTTCGACTTCCTCGTGTTCATGAAGGCTGCGGAGGGAGGAAAATCCTTCTCGCACTGCATATCGAGGGGGGTGAGGAACCATCCGCCTGCATTTGCGCCGGCGTTCTCCCCCTGCATATCGGATGGGAAAATCATGTGGAACGAGCTGATGAAGGCAAGCTCCGAGAAGGATGCTCCTGTCTCGGTTTGGGTAGGAAGGGAGAAGATATCCTCGATCGGCTATGTCCCGTTCCAGGACGGAGACAGCATATTGGGCTTCATGATACTGGGCTCCTATACCAAGAAGAGCAAGACTCCGGTGGCCTCCCAGATTCTCGAGTTGTGCGGAGGCAGAATCGGGCTCTCGCTTGCATATGAGTCGAGATGCAAGGATCCCGACACAGGGGTGGCGGCGGCCTTGTCCGAAGTCGAATTGCATCATTCGCAGGCTCTGGAATATTTCGATCTTCTATCCTCGTCTTTCGGGGCTGGCGACGGTCTGGCCGGGAAGCTTCTCGGGAAGAGCCGGGATTCGCTGAAGAAGGCATCCGACAGGCTTTCCGAAATAAAATCGGCGGTCTCCAGAAAAAAGAAGGCATGAGAGATGTGGAAGCTTTTCTCCAAGAGGAAGGACGTGTCCGACCGTCCCAAGATTGAACTTCTCTCCTCCAACTGCGTCGAGTGCCCTTCGTGCTCCTCGATGACATCCATAATAGATGCGCAGCCCCTGACCCTCTCCAAGTGCGGGACTTGCGGGGAAAGTATTTTCATCCCCTACAACATCAAGGGATTCTGGCTATACAAGCCTCTTGGCGGTGGTGGGATGGGAAGTGTCTACAAGGCTTTCCACGAGAAGAATGCCGACTTGGATTTTGCGGTCAAGATACTCCCCCGGGACAAGAAGAGCGAGCAGCGTCTGATAGACGCCCTGATCAGGGAGGCGAGCGTCGGAAGGGCTTTTGGCAGGCATCCCCACCTGGCATACGTCATGGACTACGGCAAATACGAGGACGAGTACTTCAGCGCAATGGAGTTCTGCGAGGGCAAGAGGCTGGATATGCTTATCGAGGAGCCGGCGCCGATACCGCAGAAATACGTGCTTCTCTGGGGGCTCCAGATACTTTCCGCAGAGCAGAGGATATTCGACTGCGGATTCCTGTTCAAGGATCTGAAGCCGCAGAACATCATAATAGATGCCGACGGGAACGCCAAGCTCATAGACTACGGACTATGCGAGGAGGTGGGGAAGGATCCTCGTCTGGGCGGGGACTCCGTGGAGGGGTCCCCTCTCTACATGCCGCCGGAGCGGATAGTCGGTATGAAGGAGAACATGCCCGGGGAGATATACAGTCTTGGGATGGTGATGTTCCACGCTCTCGCCAGAAAGACCTACTACACCGCCACCGGGGCCTACGATCTCGCCCACAAGCACATCGCCGGCATAAGGATAGCGAGCGTCTCGTCGAGGATGCCGGCGCACATAAACCCCAGCATCTCGGAGCTTCTGGACAAGATGATCGCGCGAAATCCGTCCGAACGCATACAGAATTACAAAGATGCCGCGGCCCAGATCAAAAGAATATACAACAAACTCTGACATTCTCCTAACAGTCCGCCCCTTGCAATCAAATCCAATCCGTCTATATTCACCTGCTTTATTTTTTTAGGCTGGCGGTCGGGAACGGCCGCCCTACTCTTGGCATCAAAGCATAATGAAAAAACTCTTCATTCAACTACTGCTGCTGTTTCTGCTGGACGCTGCCGCGCCGGCCATGATACTGAATCCATATATTCTTGGCGACAACATGGTTCTCCAGAGCGGAGTCGAGACGCCAGTATGGGGTTTCGGGGAGCCTGGCGACACCATAAAGATAACTTTCAAGGACAGGACGCTGGAGGCTGCTGCGGACGAGAAGACGGGCAGATGGCTGGCCGTGCTGCCCCCTATGGAACCCGACGAGAACGGTGCGGAGATGAGGATATCCGACTCGAACAGTAACCAGGTGATCAAAAACGTCCGCGTCGGCGACGTGTTCGTCTTCGCCATTCATAGCGGACTGATGGGGGGCATGAACATACGCGAGATGCGGGACATCGAGGATGCGCGCAAGGCGGAGAGGGAATCGTCCGCCCAGCCCAGGGAGATCACGGTTCCGGAGGAGGCGGCGGCGAAATACAGGATGGAGAATTGCTTCTTCTTCAATGCGGACAAAAGGATATCGGACAAGCCCGAGTTCACCTTCACCGCAGTGTGGATCCCTTTCGAGACAGAGGAGATGCACCGGAAGCTTCCAGAGGCGCTGTATCACTTCGCGAGGGCGCACAGGGCCGCCTGCGGGAAGCTTCCGCTCGGCCTTGTCAACATCTCTTGTCCGGGCTCCACTATCGAGGCATGGACGAGCCAGGAATCGCTGAAGGGCGATTCCACGTTCTCCGGGATAAATGCAAACTGGAAAAAGACATTGTCGAATTTCCCTTCCGAGGAGGGCAAGTGGAAGGCCGATATGGAGAAGTGGAAACAGCAGAACGAGAAATACAAGGAGGACTTCGAGAAGCTGAAGCAGAACAAGGACTTCGCCCGGATCAGGACGCTGAAGAGACCTGAATATCCGCAGAGGCCCGATGGCCCGGGAAGCCACAAGACTCCATCCGGCCTCTACAACGGAGTTCTTTGCACGGTCGCACCTTTCGCGGCCAAGGCTATTTTCGTCATGCCATCGGAGGAGGATGCCAAGTTCCAGAAACTTCATTCGCGGCTTCTCAAGGCGATGATTTCAGACTGGAGCAAGTCCTGGAGAGGGAAGCCGCCCGCTTTTGTATTGATGCAGACACCAGCCTCGTGGAGGGCCGGCGCATCGAGCGCCGACCACAAGTCGAAACTTCCGTTCATAAGGGAGGCGCAGGAGAAGGTCGCCGCCGAACTCTCCATTCCGATACTGCCAGGGCTTTTCCCCGGCAATGCCCCCAGGAAGAAACTGGGCGACAGACTCTTCTCCGTCGCATCAGCCATCTCGCAGGGAGGCGACGGTTTCACAGGCAAGATTCCCATACCAGCCGTCTCGGGGATCGCGCTGGAGGGAAATGACATACATGTCACCTTGGGCAACTGCGGTGAAGCCGTCTTCACGCTCTCCTCGATGAAGCTGGACGGCGACCAGAGCGCCTTGCTCGGGAAGGGCGTCGAGACGGCCCATAGACAGCTCAAATACGGCGGCTCCGCCACATTTCTCAAGCCGATGGATGGAAGTCATGTGAAGGTAATATCTGCGGAGGTGGAGGAGGTAGAGGAGCTCGACGAGGAATACGAGTTGAAGAAGAAGACCGTCACTTCCGTCGAGTTGGCGGACTATGCGTCATGCCCCGGATTCGCGGTCGCCGGGAAAGAGAGAATTCCACGGAGCGTGGAGGCCAGGATAGAGGGTTCGCGCATCGTCATCTCATGCAAGTCGGTCAAGGAGCCGGCGTACCTTTTCTACGGATGGGCCGACAATCCCCAGGGAAGTCTCGTGAACTCCAACGGGATACCATTGCCCCCTTTCAGGATGCCAATCATGCGGGAGGACGCCGGCGATGGAGACAATAGATGAGAAGGATATATTCAAACTGCCTGCTCTCGTCTCTTCTGTTCCTTGCGCTTCTCCCGGGCCGCCTTTCCGCCGGAGACGTGTCTGTCATGTGCTACAACCTATGCAACTATTTCGTGGAGGGCGACGGGCTTAAGCCCCTGAAACAGGACTTCTCCAAGGAATGCGTCGGCAAGACCATCAAGGCCGGGAATCCGGACATACTCATCGCGATCGAGATCGGAAGAGAAAACTCCTACGAGGACTTCAAGCGGCTTCTGAAGCGAAACGGACTCGACTATCCCTTCCAGCGTATCATAGAGGGCGACGACAGCTCCCGCCATATTGCCCTCCTGTCAAGATTCACGCCGAAGGAATTCAACCCCAGGAACGACCTGAAATACAAGATAAAGGCGAAGAACACCGACCGGCACGACGAGATCGGAGTGCAGAGGGGATTCATCCACGCCGTCTTCGAGTTCGATGGATCATACCGACTGCACGTGATTGGAGCGCACCTGAAGTCAAGGGTCTTCAATTCCAGATACAACCAGACGGACATGCGCAGATACGAGGCGAGGCTCCTGAAATACATGGTCAACGAGATTTTGTCCAAGGAACCGGACGCGAACGTCCTCGTGATGGGCGACCTGAACGACACCTACGACTCCGAGACGATAAGACTTCTCCGAGACGACGCGAAGAAAAACGAGATGCGCCTCTACGACCTGCGTCCGCCGGACAAATGGAATCTATACTGGACGCACTGGTGGAACCAAAACGACGCCTACTCCAGGATAGACTACGCCCTTGCCAGCTACGCGCTCCTGCCTGAGATAGACAAAGAGAGCACGCATATCGTCCACGTGCCGGAACTCTGGATGTTCGCATCCGACCACCGCCCCATACTGATAAGCGTCAATACGAAAAACACCGTCCTCTCCACTCCGGGAGACATTGACAAATCATACCCGCGCCTTCCAGAAATCCCGGCGGAGGAGAAGACGGCGGAAGGCGGCGCGGAAACGGGGGAGGCCAGGAAATGAGCGTTGCAAGACTACTCGCGATACTGATCCTGGCCTTTTTGGTCCAGGCGCGAACCAAGGCGGAGGAAGCATCTTTCAGCGCGCTGTTCTTCGACCTCGATGCAAGCTATGGCGACGCGCAGGCGAAACTGGCCGGAGCGGACAAGATGCTCAAGGAGCAGGGCCCGGACATTGCGATTTTCGCAGGTGTCGAGGGGAGGGCCTTTCTCGACGAGCTCAAGGGGCGCAACGGTGCATACAAGTTCTCGTTCAGGGCCAGGTCAGCGGGCCCGGGCGGCATAGTGCTCCTCTCGAAACTCGCCCCGGGCAAATGCGCGGACGTGCAGAGGAGCTACAATATCCGCAACGACAGGACCGGACTGGAGCAGAGCGTGGAGTCCGGCAGGGCTTTCATAAGGGTGGACTTTGCCGTTTCGGACTACAGCTTCACCCTTCTGGCCGCCGACGTGAAGGACCGGACCCCGCATCCGGAGCTGAACCAGTTCGACATGAGGCGCTACGAGATCAGGCAGATCAGATATGTCTTCGATGAAATCATCAAGAAAAAGCCCGACTCCAACGTGCTGCTCGTCGGGAACTTCAACGACACCTGCGACATGTCCACGGTAAAGGAGATCTACGCCAGAAGATACGGCAACAAGAAGCGCCTGTTCGACATCCGCCCCATAGACGATCTCAACACGAGCTGGACATCGTGGTCGTCCGACAACGACGAATACGAGCGCACGTCCTACGCGCTCGCCAGCCATTCCATGCTGCCGGAGCTCCAAAGGGATGGCACTCGTCTGCTGATGCGCGGGGACTGGCCCGGATTCTCCCGCCACAGGCCTCTCCTGCTCCGGTTCACGGCCGCCGAGATGGAGGAGTATTCCGACCAGTATCTGGCCGCGATATACCCGAACAGCATATACTCCGAAAGGGCGGCTCATTTCGAAAGGGAAAGGATAATAGGGGAGAAACCTAAACGCAAGCCTCCAACCCCTCCGAAGAAGAAAGGCAAATGACGGGAGCCTGCACTATCCTATGAGAGGGGTCAAAGACGGTTTCAGCGGGGCGGAGTTCAATGTTTTCGCATATTCCCCATTGGAGGAGACGCTGTCGCTTGCTCTAGCCCGTTTTTCGCGCGAAAAACGGGCCAGTGTCATGCATCGTAAATAAGTTGAAATAAAACGTGAGAAATTTTGGATGGTCAGGCGTTTTGATGCCGCGAAGGCGATGGGAGCATCGTCGAACGGCAGCAGGACGGCTGAACGCCAAAAGACCCGCCGACTCAAGTTGCGTGCGCGGTCTTCGCGCATGAAACGAAATTCCCTCTTCGTTCAGCGTGAAATCTCCTTGAGGAACAGCGAGGCGGCGGCCAGCTTGGCGTCTATCTTGTCCCCAAGGGACTCCCTCTCCGCCAAAAAGTCCCCCAGTTTGTCCAAGTGAACGAGGAACGTCTCTATATCTTCCGACTCGTCGAACTTGGTTTCCACGGAGGAATTCGGCGACTCCTCGTCTATCTCCATGATCGCCAATGCTACCGACTCCGAGGACATCCCGGGAGAGCTGAAGAAAGGGGCGCTGACGCGCAGAACGCGCCCGAGCAGGCCGCACTCCTCGGCGAGTTCCCGGACGGCTGTTTCCGGAACCGATTCGCCGGGGTCTACCAGACCCGCCGGAAATTCGATCACGTACGCGCCGGCCGGAGGCCTGAACTGCCTTATGAGGACTATCCTGCCCGATGGCCTTGCAAACGCCATCATCATCACCGCCCCCCTGCCTGATGAGCGCGAGCACGCCTCCCAGTCCCTCGTGATTCCATCCTTGTCCTTGTAGGAAATTCTCTCCAGCGAAAGCCATTTGCCGGCGTGAAGGGTCTCTTTTTTTTCGATGCCTGGCATTTTTTCCTGATTTTTTTTGTTTCCGCGTTTGCATTTTCTGCGCACCCCCATATAATACAGCATCTTTTGTTTTTTGTAAGTTCATTTTTCCCGCCCGTTTTCAGTGGGACTGCAAGACAGAAAAGGTTTTGTCGCTCCCGGAGTCCAAGGGCGTTTTGATACACTGCGCGATATGGCATCTCGAACGTGTGAATTCAACGAGGCATGGTCTTTTTTCCAGTTTCATCTTTTCCAAAAAACCAGTGAATCGTTCCAGATGGATCTTCTCTGCTGTAAACAATTCAACAAATCATCGTCTTCCCCATGCTCATAGGCCTTACCGGAGGAATCGGATGCGGAAAAAGCTCCGCCCTGGCCTTCTGCAGGGAGGAGGGATGGAAAGTCTTCGACTCCGACGCATGCTGCGCGGAGCTATACGCTTCGCCATCGGGCGAGGTCACCGAGAAGATCAAGAGCAGATGGGGATGCGAATTCATCGGCAGGAACGGCCTGCCGGACAAGCGGAAGATAGCCGACCTTGTCTTCGGAAGCGAGGAGGAGAGAAAATGGCTGGGGGAGCTGATCCATCCTGTCGTCCTGCGGGAGATGAGGGCATCCGCGTCGAGGGAGAAAAACATGGTCTGCGATGTCCCACTCCTCTTCGAGGCGGGATGGAGAGGAGAGTTCGAACATGTCGCATGTGTCTGGGCTCCTGAGAGCCTGAGGCTCGAACGCCTAGCCGCCAGAGGGATGGACAGGAGCTCGGCAAAAAAGCGCTTCGCCGCCCAGATGCCGGCGGACATGAAGCTGGAGATGGCCGACTTCGGACTTATAAACGCGGGAAGCATGCAGAACCTGCGCAGGCAGTGCGTCGAATTACTGAAACAACTGGCTCGGCAAGAGCGATAATACAAAAACGGAGGGATGGAAATGCCGGAACAATTCAACGAAGAACAGAACCATGGCCAGGTGCCGCAGGGTGGCGGAGCCAGAAGCCGTTCGCACGACGATAGCGACCCGAGAGGAGACTCGATCTACCGCCGCCAGCGAAGGCCCTACCCGAGACAGAACCAGCGCTACGCCGGGAATGGCAACGGCGATGATCAGATGCCGCGGGAAAGGGAGAGGGAGAGGGAGAGGGAGAACGGCAGGAACAATGGACTTCCAAGCGACGATGCCGTCTACGTCCCCAGGGACAAGACCGCGCCGAGCCTGAACATCACCGAGCTCCAGGAAAAGGAAATGGAGGAGCTGGCGAAGATGGGCACCGAGATAGGCATAGAGGGGATCGGGGCGCTTGAGAAGAGAGACCTGATCTTCGAGATTCTCAAGGCAAACGCCGAGAAAAACGGCATCATGTACGGCAGCGGATACCTGGAGATACTGCCCGACGGATACGGCTTCCTCCGATCACCCAACTTCTGCTACCTGTACTGCCCGGACGACATATACCTGAGCCCGTCGCAGATAAGACGCTTCTCGCTGAAGACAGGCGACTTCGTCTCCGGACAGATAAGACCCCCGCGCGACAAGGAAAGATACTTCGCCATGCTCAAAGTCGAATCCATCAACATGGAGCACCCCGAGAAGAAGAAGCAGATAATCCCCTTCGAGAACCTCACTCCATACTTCCCGACGAAAAGACTCATGCTCGAACGCGAACCCGAAGAGATCTGCACGCGCGTGGTGGACATCGTCACCCCGATTGGAAAGGGGCAGCGCGGCCTCATCGTCGCCCCGCCCAGGACGGGAAAAACGGTCCTCCTGCAGAAAATCGCCAACAGCATCACAAAGAACAACCCCGAAGTGATCCTCATAGTCCTCCTCATAGACGAAAGGCCCGAGGAGGTCACCGACATGAAGCGATGCGTCAAGGCCGAGGTGGTAAGCTCCACCTTCGACGAACCCCCGGACAGGCACGTGCAGGTCGCCGAAATGGTCATAGAGAAGGCGAAGAGACTTGTCGAATACAAGAAGGATGTGGTCATACTCCTGGACAGCATCACCCGCCTTGCCAGGGCCTACAACACGCTTCAGCCGCACAGCGGCAAGATACTCTCCGGCGGCGTGGACTCCAACGCCCTCCACAAGCCCAAGCGGTTCTTCGGGGCCGCCAGGAACATCGAGAACGGGGGAAGCCTCACCATCATAGCGACGGCGCTGATAGACACCGGCAGCCGCATGGACGAAGTGATATTCGAGGAGTTCAAGGGAACAGGCAACATGGAGCTCAACCTTGACAGGCATCTGGTGGACAAGAGGATATATCCGGCAATCAACATCGAGAAGAGCGGAACCAGGAAGGAGGAACTGCTCCTGCATCCCGACGAACTGCAAAGGATATGGATGCTGAGAAAGGCGATGAACGGAGTTCCAGCCATCGAGGCCATGGAGCTGCTGATAGGAAAATTGAAAAAAATAAAGACCAACGTCGAGTTTTTGATGACTTTGCAAGTATAATACCGGAGCCTATTGCAAAATTGCATATGGAACGCCGGTCCTATGACCGGTCCTGGAGCCAGCCATAGGGCTGGCGATCCAGTTAACAGTCAATTTTGCAACCAGCTCAGTATAATAACGGATCGCAAGTAAAATCAAAACAGCCAAGGAGAACGTGAAATGTCAGTCCTAATCTGTACCTACTGCGGAGCGGAAATCACAGCGCAGGCCGTCGAAGCCGAAGACGGGCACTGCCCCGAGTGCGGAGCCGTGCTCACCCTTCTGAGAAGCAAGTTCGGAGACGATGAAGACGACGAACTCGATGAAGACAGCAACTCCTTAGAGGAGGACGAAACGCAGGACGAGTTCCAAGACGACGAGGAGGAGGACAACTGAGCCACTTGGCGACAACGCGGAAGGATGATGCCTGCCCATGACCTTGAACAAGATACTCACTTGGCTGCTTTTGCTCGGCTGCGCGATACTCTTCGCGGTCGGCCTTGCGATTCTGGTTCCAAAGCACGACAAGATGAAGAAAATGCAGGATGCCATCTCCAGCCTGGACGGCAAACTGGCATTGGAGAAGGCGGAACTCCAGCGGATGAAGGAGGAATACCGCGATCTCCACTCGGACCCGGACACGGTCGAGAAGATTGCGAGGGAGAAATACAACCTTTGCAGGAACGGGGAGATAGTATACAGATATTCCCCCGAGGATCTGAAGGGGGGCGGACTGGTGGGCCCGGTAGGGATCGAACCTACGACCCGGTGATTATGAGTCACCTGCTCTAACCGCTGAGCTACGGACCCGCCTTCTCAAAACGGGCGGATAACATACAGCGTATCTTGAAAAAAACAAATCCAACACAGCGCACAGTCGGCAGGACAGGCCGCTCACCCCTTGGCGCAGCCCTGTGCGCACTCTCGCTCTCCATCGCGATCCAATCCTGCTCCCCGGAGGCCGGCGACGACTCAAGACACCCCGTCTTCATCAAGGCCATGAACGAGAAATCAGACAGGAATTTCCCCCAGGCCGAAAAGCTCCTCCACGAATTCCTCCTCGTAAAACCACTCTCGCTGCGCGCACACCTCGAACTGGCATACCTCTACCAGGACAATCTCGACGACCCGCTCAAGGCCGCATACCACTACAGGAGATATCTGGACATCGCGCCAGACGCAACCGACGCGGAGGAAGTCAAGGCCCTGCTCAATGCCTCCGAGAGAAGACTGCTCGAACGTCTCGCATCGCGACAAGGAAAAACCACATACGACAAGTCCGCAAAAATCGAGGCCGAGAAAAAAGCCCTGCTGCTCCAGAACCAAGCCCTCAAAGAGGAAAACGAAAGACTAAAAAAAACGTCCTCCCCACAGATTTCACTCCAAACGCGTGAAGATACTCGGCCGCAGACGCAAGCCCACCCCGAACAACCCCGGCAGGACAAAGAGCAGAACCAAGAGCCTCAAAAAAAGAAACACCCCGAATTCTACCTCGTTGAACCGGGAGACAGCCTCAGCAAAATCTCAAGAAAAATATTCGGAAGCACAAAATACTACAGAATCATATATCAGGCAAACAAGGACAGCATCCCTTCCGAAGACTCACCCCTCATGATAGGACAGAAACTGGCAATTCCGGAAATCGAATAACCCGATTTGACAAATCCGCCAGATATGCTACTGTCATCCGAAATGCAAAATTCATAGAGGAGACTGGAACCATGAAGAGAATGACTGCGATTTTCGCAGCTTCGGCACTAATCCTTTCCGCCGGCTTGCCAGGCACTGCAGAGGATGCGACCCCGATAAAGTCGAACCCAATCGAGGAATCGGTCCTGCGCGAATCGCTCGCTTCGATCCAGCGCGGCGTCAACTTCCTGACCGACAAGCAGATGGAGAACGGATCGTGGTGCGACCACCCCGCGATCACAGGCCTCTGCGCGATGGCACTGCACAACAGCGCGGCAAAACAGACCCCGGAAGTCAGGAAGGCCGCCGTCGAAAAGGCGAGGAAATACATACTTGGATTTGCGCAGAAAGACGGCTCGATATGGCCCGCCGACCGCGAGAAGGACTACCCCAACTACAGCACGGCCATCTCCCTGGCCGCCCTCGCCATCATCGGAAACCCCGAGGACTTCGATGTCATGAAGAAGGCAAGAGCCTTCCTCATCGGCTCGCAATACGACGAGGACAACACGGAGAATCCGACCGGCAAGGACAACGCATCCTTCGGAGGAATCGGATACGGCTCCTCCGGACCCGGCAGGCCCGATCTCTCCAACACCCAATGGGCGCTCGAGGCTCTCTACCTGACTGAATTCCTCGACAAGGAGCCGCATTCCGCCGACCCGAAGGACGCGGAGAAGGCCGGGCTCGCATGGAAAAACGCAGTCCTCTTCCTCAGCCGGCTCCAGCACCTGCCGGAGTCGAACGACCAAGTATGGGTCGTCAAGGACAAAAGCTCCCCCGACCGGGGCGGATTCATATACAAACCCAACGAAAGCAAGGCAAGCGACAAATTCGAAGACAAAAAGAGCCTCCGCTCATACGGATCCATGACCTACGCCGGACTCAAAAGCATGATCTATGCGAAACTCGCAAAGGACGACCCAAGAGTGAAGGCCGCAGTCGAATGGGCGGCACAAAACTACACCCTCGACGAAAACCCCGGAATGGGACCGGAAGGACACTACTACTATCTCAACGTCATGGCAAAGGCACATGCGGCGATGGGAGAGGACGCGGTGAAGACCCCGGACGGCAAGACCCACAATTGGCGCGCCGAACTCCTGAAGAAAATGCTCGAACTCCAGAAAGGCAACGGACAATGGCTGAACGACAAGCACGGACGATGGATGGAGTCAATACCCGAACTGGTCACCGCATATTCCCTCATCGCAATGGAGGCCGCACTGGGGCCATACAAGGAATAGGCCGGCCAGTCCAACGCCAATCGCCAGGCATGTTCATCCTAAATTAAGCAGTTGGCCGCATTTGTCGCAGATACGAGGCAGCAAGAC
>DYMC01000219.1 GCA_020721745.1 Lentisphaera sp.
TTGAAAAACAAAAAAGGATGATGGTCAAAAAGACCATCACGGAATCAGGTGATAATTAATTGGTATCTTTATCCGAATGCCACGGCTGTGGGTTCGGCGCATCAGCGACGATACCCACCAACCTTTGGTTATGATGTTTTCCTGTCTCTGATTTGTTCCAGGAGGGCAATGATCTTCTCTTGGTTCTCGACCTGTTTCCGGTTCAGATTCAGACTCTCTTCGACCTGGACCATCGCCTCTTTCTGTCGGTCGACTGCATCACGCTGGGTTTGCATCGCTTCTTTCTGCCGAGCCACAGCCTTGCGTTGCATAAGAAGGGACCAGGCCATGATTGTGATGAGTGGCACCAGAATCGCGAGGTGCGGTATCACTCTTTCCATCTTCTTCCCTCCGTCATAACGGTTAATGGTTGGAATTACTTTCTATCCCGGCGGGACAAGATAGTATTGTCTGGGTGGAAGTCAGGTATTGAATGGATAAAAATTATTTTTTTGCATTGGGGTTTGAAAACTCCGTTTTATGTGTGAAAATCCATGCATATACGGAAATTGGACATGGGGAAAAGATTGGACCACGGAGTTTTGGAGACACGGAGCAAGGCCAAGGACACGGAGATCGCGGGGTGAAATCCTGGCACTAATTTTCTCGCTTCATTTGCGTAAGTCGCTTATAAACAACAAGGTTGTTTTTTAGGTTGGGAATTTCGCTTAATTCTTCGCATCCATTTCGGCGAGCGGGTTCTGTGTCTCGTGGGTGACGACGGAGAGGGTTTCACGCGCGATCATGAGCTCCTCGTTGGTCGGCATTACGACGGCCTTGCATGTGCTCGATGGTGTCGAGATGATTCCCGGGATTCCCTTGAATTTCTCGTTGAGCTCGTCGTCGGGCTCGATGCCGATGCATTGCAGCTTCTCGAGTATCAGCTTCCTGATGTATGAGCTGTGCTCGCCTATCCCGCCGGTGAAGACGATGGCGTCTGCGCCGCAGAGCTCGGTGAAATACGCGCCTGCATATTTCACGATTCTGCCTACGAACATGCGGAGTGCGCGCTGTGCCTGCTTGTCTCCGGACTCCGACGATGCGATGATGTCGCGCATGTCGCTGCTGCCGATGCCGCTCACGCCGAGCAGTCCGCTTTTTTTGTTGAGTGTGTTGTCTATCTCCTTCGGGGACATTCCCAGTTCGGCGAGGCGTATGACTATGGCCGGGTCAATGTCTCCGCAGCGGGTTCCCATGACGAGCCCCTCGAGGGGAGTCATTCCCATGGAGGTGTCCACGACGGTGCCCTTGTTGATGGCTGCGACGCTGCATCCGTTGCCGAGGTGGAAGGTGATGAGCTTGAGATGGTTGAAAGGGATGTCGAGGAATTTGGCCGTCATCAGCGCCACATAGCTGTGGGATGTGCCGTGGAAGCCGTAGCGTCTGATTCCATATTTCGTATAGAGCTCGTAGGGGACGGCGTAGAGGTATGATTCGGGGGGCATGGACTGGTGGAATGCGGTGTCGAAGACGGCGATGTTGTGGACACCCTTGAATATTTCCTCGCAGGCCTCGATGCCGGCGTAGTTCGGGGGGTTGTGAAGGGGTGCGAGGGAGAAGCAGTCCTTGATTATCCCCTTCACCCTTTCGTCCACCAGGATCGGCTTGGTAATCTGTTCGCCGCCATGGACGACTCTGTGGCCGATGGCCTGGACCTCGTCGAGGCTTTTTATCACGCCGACATCTGGGTCGGTCAGTTTCTCGCATACTATCCTCAACGCCTCGACGCAATTGGCCACCCGGACCTTCTTCTCGACGCATATGTTGTCGTGGCGGCAGTATTTCATCGCCGGTTCGGCGAGACCTATTCTTTCGACGATGCCCTTGGCGAGGACCTTCTCGTCGTGCATGGTGTAGAAGGTGAATTTGAGGGAGGAACTTCCTGCGTTGACGACCAGTATCTTCATGGGGTGGCTCCTTATGATGCTATTGGAGGTTCAAAATTTTGCTGGAAGATACAAAGCGTTGCACATAGTTTCAAGTTGAGAAACGAGATTTCGGCGATTTTTTCCGCCGCTGGCGCCGCGTGGGGAGATTGGGCGGCCTCCGAATTCCGGGTGACGGAGCTTCCGAGTATTGACCATTACGTCTGGCATGCTATATTCGCGGGATGAAGCTCGCGATACTAAAGGAATTCATAAAAAGTCCGCGGACTGTGGGGACTGTGTTTCCAAGCTCTCGCCATCTCGCCCGTGCGATGACATCCGGCATTGGCCTCGAGGAGGCGCGCAGGGTGGTCGAGGTTGGTCCCGGAAGCGGTGCGTTCACCGGCCACATAGTGGAGAAGCTTGGCCCGGACGCGAGTTTTCTCATGGTCGAGCTTAACAAGGACTTCCATTCGAGGCTATGCCGCAGGTATCCGGGGATCAGGATAGTCAACGACAGCGCGGAGAGGCTCGTCGAGATATTGGAGCAGGAGGGGATGGGCAAGGTTGACGCGGTGATATCGGGGCTTCCGTGGGCGGTGTTCCCGGAGGGGCTCCAGAAGCGGATCATGGACCAGATATATGAATCGCTCGCCGACGGAGGGCATTTCACGACATACGCCTACTTCCAGGGATGTTTCATGCCCGCCGGGCAGAAGATCAGAAAAATGCTTCACGAGAAGTTCCACCAAGTCCACCGCTCCCCGCTTGTGATAAGGAACCTGCCCCCGGCGTATGTCTACCGCTGCAGGAAGAATCCCCAGGGCAATGCCAGTTCAACAGCCGCACACGCAAGCAGCACCCGCTAGCGGACATTCCGCGGTCTGAATTGCGTCGGAGGCTGTCCAAACTGCCTGGCGCAAGTTTCCTACTTATAATTTTGTAATATGTTGCCTGTAAAGATGTTAGAATTATAAAATTCTTACCCTAAAAGCCTGATAAATCCTTCAATCCCAGGCATTCCAGAATGCCTCTTTCGAGTTTTGAGTGGGTAATGCAAGAATCGGATATGACTGGAAAGAGCGTTTGAAAACTTGTCCGCCAATCCTGTCGTTGGACTAGAAATGTGAGCGATTTTTTTGAGCCC
>DYMC01000220.1 GCA_020721745.1 Lentisphaera sp.
GTTAGCCATATTTTTCTTCATCTTTTTTCGAGAAGGGCTTTTTCATGTTCTGTTCGTAAATATTCACTAAACTCCTATTACAATACTTCACAAAACGGTGGTAGCCTATCCGCCATCATGTAAAAGTCAAGGACGTTATTGATTTTTTCGGGAATCAGTAGCATCCCATACATTCGGAATATACCTACATGATCTGCTTTCTTCCAAAAGCCCCGATACCCCAGCCCGCGAATTGAAAATTTCACACGGGGAGCTAGATTCAAGCATTCATCCTGCCGCATTGAAGAAAAACAAGGAGGGTAAATCCATGTTCACGAAGGACGAGAAGAGGACATTGCTGAGTCTGGCGAGGAAAACGATAATCCACTATCTGGAGAACGGGAGATCTCCTGTCCCGGAAGACATGGGAGAGGAGATAAGTGAAAATCTCCAAAAAAAGAGGGCCGCCTTTGTGACGCTGACGATAAATGGCAGCCTCAGGGGCTGCATAGGCGAGATACTCCCCTCCCGGCCGCTATACATGTCGGTGGTCTCGAATGCGGCCAACGCGGCCTTCGAGGACCCCCGCTTCCGCCCTCTCACAAAAGATGAATCCGGGCGGATTCACATAGAGATTTCCGTGCTCAGCGAACCGGCGAAGGTGGATTCATACAAGGACATCGTGATCGGACGCGACGGGATGATACTTTCCAAGGGCCGCAGCCGTGCGCTATTCCTACCCCAGGTCGCCCCCGAGCAGGGATGGACGCTTGAAGAGACGCTCTCGCATCTTTCGATGAAGGCGGGGCTCCCGGCCGACGCATGGAAGTCGGGATGCAGCTTCCAGACGTTCCAGGCGGAAGTGTTCGGGGAGGAAGAACGCGAAGGGAACAGCCGATGATACACGTCAACAATGTCACCTTGCACTACAGGATCAAGCCGGTGCTCAAAGGCCTCGATCTCCGCGTGAGGAGGGGCGAACTTCTGGTCCTGATGGGCCCGAACGGCATAGGTAAGAGCACGCTGCTGAACTTGATAGCCGGAGTCATCAGCCCGCAGAAGGGCAGCGTCGAGATTGACGGACTGGCGAGGAGGTCGAGCGTCGAGAACGAAAACAAGATCCGCGGCATCACCGCCTTTCTGAGCGACCATCCGTGGCTTCCGATGTCGAGGACCGGCAGGGAGTATCTTCATTCGGTCGGGCTCCTCTACGTCGAGGACGTGGGGCGTGTGATGGAGCACAGCGAAAGGCTTCTTAAGCTCTTCAATCTCGACTCCCAGGCCGATTCGCTGATATCCACCTATTCGAACGGCCAGCAGAAGAAGCTGGCGATAGCCGCGGTCCTTCTCACCGACGCGAAGCTGCTGATCCTGGACGAGCCGTTCACCGGCGGACTCGATCCGGCAGGAGTGGCGGTTCTCAAAAGGCTGCTGAAGAGGCTCGCCGACAAGACCGACGTGACCATTGTGATGGCGACTCAGCTGAGCGAGATAGCAATGGCGCTAGCCAGCCGCATCGCACTGATAAAGGACGGAAGGATACATATGATTGACAGTCCGGACAAGATCATTGCATCCCAGCCCGGCGCGGCCAATCTCGAGGAAGCCGTCGAAAGACATCTCAATCCGGAGGCTCTCGCCGGACTGGAGAAATATCTCAGGCAGGAGGAGATATGACCAGGCCATTCAGAAGAACCATGCCCAACCCCTGGTTCATCAGGGTGCCGATGGCGGCGTTGACAATCTACGCCATACTCATCCTGTCTCTATGGTTGAGGCTATGCCTAAGGGGAATGTCTAGCTCCATCCACTGGGAATACGTGCTGGCTTTGACGTTCACGGTGTCCTTCCAGTTGTCCGTCTACTGGCTTCTTCTGTTCGGGCTATACCGCGCCTTCGCGTTCAATCCGCTCTTCCATCCGGATTATTTCAAATGGCTTTCCACATCCTGCTGGACGCACGAAGACCCGCTTCCGAACGGGCCAATGCATCTGGCGTGGGAGGATTTCGTCATCGTTGGCGTCCTGACCTTGACGCACTATCTTTCCGCCACCTTCGTGGAGGGGATCAAGATAACACCCGCGCGGGCGCTGCTGCTGCCCCTTGTCTTTTCGCTGGGATACCTGGGGGTCAACTTTTCCAATTTCATGTTGACAAACCGGCCTGTCGCATACGGGATCATAATACCGTTGCTGCTTTCGCTGTATCATCCCAGCATCGCAGTCCTGGCGGCGGGATTTGTGACCTCGCTCATGGTCTGCCAAATCGGCATCTCATTACTGCTCAGGAGGCTTGATCTGAGCCTGAAAAGTGACATTGAGTCTCCTCTGAAGGCGATTGCGCCAAATATAAAATTGAACCAGAATCTGAAGATCAAACTTACCGGGGAAGTCCCTGCATTGGGGTGGCCTCACAGCGTCCTGTCGCGAAAAGAAGACCGCGTGCTAATTCAATTCTGGGAGCAGACCACGTTGAGCGCAATCTGCGCCATCCTCTCCGGCCTTTTCATCATCGTGCTTGATCCGGATAAATTCAGGTCCGAAGAGGGAGCATTGTCCGCTTTTCTATTCGTATTATCGGTGTTCGCCATCATTATTCGCCTGCCAATCTACATGAAGGCCATGCTGCCTCCGATAAGTTTCTGGGGAAGGATATTCACTCTCCGGCCTCTGATTCCAAGCTACGACATAATCTTCCTTCACCCAATCCTGGTCGTTCTGCTGAACTACGTTTTCGTAAAGTCCTTCGCCTCGTTCTCGTATTTTCTTCCCGAGCACATTGTCTTCGCAATCTTCGTCTTCGTCCTTTCCCTGATGACATTAAACTGCCCGCCGCGTCTCAACAGATGGATGCTCACGGCAAAAGGAAGGCTCTCCACCCCGCCCGGGAATTCGACATCCGTCACATATAATTCCGAGCGGAGAATATGAAATGCCTGTCGCGCTGTTTTTTTCTCCGAGCCAATTGCAAAACTCCGGACGCGCAGGTCTCGTGATCCCGATCCCGATAGGGCATCGGGGCGCGTCCCCTCCAGAGGCGGG
>DYMC01000020.1:0-13500 GCA_020721745.1 Lentisphaera sp.
GCGTCGCTTCGCTCGGCAAGGCGCGTCCGGAGTTTTGCAATTGGCTCGGGGTAAATCCGTTGGAGTTTACAACTTTCAAACCGACGACTCTTTGCGCCGGGACGGCGCAAAGTACTTATGGCCGCAGGGCATTGTGGGTAAATATTCACTGGGCTGCCTCGTCCAGTGAGTCTTTAGATCACTGTTTTTTTCTGGTCTTCCTCTGTTTCTTGTCTGTGTTGTCCGCTGGTGTCGCGGCGATGTCCGGGAAGAATATGATCTTGTTGTTGTCCAGCTTGGCCGTTACGCTGGCGGCTCCTTTGAGAAGCCCCTTGAGGATTTCCTCGGCGAGCGGGTCTTCGATGAGTCTTTCGATGTTTCTTCTTATGGGTCTTGCGCCGAACTCCGGCTTGTAGCTCTGCTCGATGATGAAGTCGGTAAGCTGGTCTTCGAATTCTATCTTCATGTTCTGGGCGCCCATCTTTTCGGAGACCTTCTTGAGCTCTATGGAGACTATCTTCCGCAAGGTCTCCTTGTCGAGCTTTCTGAACACTATCACCTCGTCCACGCGGTTGATGAATTCCGGCTTGAAGTGTTTCTTCGCGATGTCCAGCAGCCTGTCGCGGGTCTTCTCGTGGCTCTCCTTGTCCACGGAGGACGGGTCGGCGCCGAATCCGATGCCGCCGCCCTTCATTATCTGCTCCGCGCCGATGTTGCTGGTCATGATGACAATGGTGTTTCTGAATATTATCTTCCTGCCGATGCTGTCGGTGAGCTTGCCTTCCTCCAGTATCTGGAGCAGGAGGTGCATCACGTCCGGATGGGCCTTCTCTATCTCGTCGAAGAGGACGACCGAGTATGGCTTGCGCCTCACCTTCTCCGTGATCTGTCCACCCTCGTCGTGTCCGACGTATCCCGGTGGCGAGCCTATGAGGCGGCTGACGTTGAACTTTTCCATGTATTCCGACATGTCTATCTGGATCAGGGCGTCGGGATCACCGAACATGAATTCGGCGAGGGCCTTGGCCAGGAGCGTCTTCCCGACGCCTGTCGGCCCGAGGAATATGAAGGAGCCTATCGGGCGGCGCGGATCCTTGAGGTCGGCGCGCGATCTGCGCAGTGCGCGGGATATCTTGGCGATTGCCTCCTCCTGGCCGATGACTGACGATGCGAGCGCCTCCTCCATCTTGAGCAGTTTTGCGGTCTCGCCCTCCTCCATCTGCTGGACTGGAATTCCGGTGAACTTCGAGAGGACCTCGGCGATGTCCTTTTCGTCTATCAGAGGTGTGTTCTTGCTTTGCGACTCTTTCCATTCTGCGATTTTCGCATCGAGCTCGGCCTTCAGCTTCTTCTCCTTGTCCCTGAAGAAGGCGGCCTCCTCGAAATTCTGCTTGGCGATGGACTCCTTCTTGCCCGCCTGGATTTTCTTCATCTCCTCCTCGATGCCGCCGAAATCGGCGCTGACCGAGGATGCCTTGATCCGGGCGCGGGCGCCGGCCTCGTCAATCACGTCTATGGCCTTGTCCGGGAGGAAGCGCCCGCTTATGTATCTGTCGGAGAGTTTTGCGGCCGCGGCCAGGGCTGCGTCGCTGTATTTGCAGTTGTGGTGCTTCTCGTATTGCGGCCTCAGGCCCTTGAGGATCTCAAAGGTCTCGTCCACGGAGGGAGGATTGACCATTACCGGCTGGAATCTCCTCTCGAGGGCGGCATCTTTTTCGATGCCCTTGCGATATTCGTCCATGGTTGTGGCGCCGATGCACTGGAGTTCGCCCCTGGAGAGGGCGGGCTTGACTATGTTTGCCGCGTCCATCGCGCCCTCGGCGCCTCCGGCCCCGACCAGCGTGTGCAATTCGTCTATGAAGAGTATGACGTTGCCCGAGTTTCTGATTTCATCAATGACCGCCTTGATGCGTTCCTCGAACTGGCCTCTGTATTTTGTGCCTGCGACCATGAGCGGCAGGTCGAGTGCATAGACATGCTTGCCGTGAAGCAGGGGAGGGGCCTTGCCCGAGACGATTGCCTGGGCGAGGCCCTCGACTATCGCGGTCTTCCCGACTCCGGCCTCGCCGATGAGCACCGGATTGTTCTTTGTTCGCCTCGATAGTATCTGTATGACCCTTTCTATCTCGTCTTTCCTGCCGATCACCGGATCGAGGCCGCCCTTGGCGGCGATCTCGGTTATGTCCCTTCCAAAGGCCTTCAGTGCGTTGTGCTGCCCCTGCTGTGCGCCGGGTTGCTGCGCGGAGGCAGCTCCTCCTCCGCCGTCCTCGTCCTGGGGCAGGTAGTTCGGATCAAGTGCCTTGATGACCTCCCTCCTGACGTTTTCCGGGTCTATCTTGAGGTTCCTGAGTATCCTGGCCGCGACATTGTCTTTCTCGCGGAGTATTCCGAGCAGGAGGTGCTCGGTTCCGATGAAATTGTAGTTCAGCGATTTTGCCTCCTGGGCCGAGAGTATGAGTATTCTCTTCATGGACTCGGTGAACGGCAGGTCGCCCTGAACCTTGGTGGCCGGGCCAGATCCGGAATTTTTCTCCACCTCGATGCGCAGGGATTCCAGATTCAGACCCATGGACTGCAGAACAGCCACGGCCACACCCTGTCCCAGACGGAGAATGCCGAGGAGGAGATGTTCCGGCCCCACATAGTCGTGGTTGAATCGAGCCGCCTCCTTCTGGGCGAGAAGGAGTGCCTGGCGGGCTCTCGGGGTCAGCATGCGCATTTCATTGTCTTCCGGACTGGAGCCATATGGAGCTGGTGTTTCAGACATCTGTTCAAACCTCTTCGTTTCATCTTTGAATGTTGAGCCTGTAAAATAGCGGTCAATGCGTTTTTTTCAATCGGCCCAGATATTCGGCGAAACTCGGAACCCAAAGGGCGGAGCCTGGCCCCGAATATTTGCATTCCGTTTTCAAAATCGCATCCAAGTGCTAGATTATGCGCCGCAAGTGCTGGATAGCGCCAGTGCTGAACAGCACGTGCTTTTAAAAAAAATGATAGTGCGCCCGTAGCTCAACTGGATAGAGTGACGGCCTCCGAAGCCGTAGGTTGTGGGTTCAAATCCCGCCGGGCGCACCAACTTCGACCATGATTCGACTGCCATACGCGAATACATGGAACTGAACCCTCTCCCCTCTATTTTGATTGCAAACCCTCTTTTCTCCTAAAATCTTCCATCTGCCCTTGAGAAATGCGCATCCCGTGCTAGATTTCGCCTTTCGCAACGCCTCCGGATCGTCCTGGAGGGCCGGTTTCACGTAAAAATACAACACATGGAAAATCACAAATGACTGGATTCGACATTCTTGTCGCGGGGCAGGCCGCGGGCTCAGGCGGTCTCGACAGCCTTCTCTCCTCCCCAATGGTTCCAATGCTTATATTCATGGTCTTCATGATATTCATCATGTTCAGGAGCCAGCAGAAGGAGAGCAAGAGGAAGCAGGAGATGCTCAAGAGCATCAAGACCGGGGACAAAGTGGTCACAACCAGCGGCATACACGGCATGATCGCGAACGTGAAGGAGAGCACATACATGCTCAAGATAGCCGACAACGTGAAGATAGAAATCAACAAGGCCAACGTAGCCGGCCTTGCCCAGGATAAAGACAAAAAGACAGAGGAATGACATGACATGAAGAAACCAGTTCTACTGAGATCCATCCTCGCGGCGGTCACCGTTGCGATTTTCGCATGGTCCATGTTCCCGCTGGCGCAGCGCGACATGATAAGTGTCCTCGAGGGGTTGGCCAAGAACAAGGACAAGCAGTTCGAGGACATGGTCTCGCTCGCCCGGAAGAAGACGGCGGAAAAAGGCGTCTTCGCGCAGGTCGCCCTCGACGAGGCGGCGGCGGAACTGAACGTGGACCTGGCCAAATACGTGCCGGTGAAGGGTGCGACAGTCAACCGCGACGTGATAAGTTTCATCAGGGAGAAGTCGAGCGGCTCCATCCGTCTCGGCCTCGACCTGAACGGCGGCGCGGAGTTCATGCTGCTCCTCAATCCCAAGAAGCAGGAGGACAGCGAGGAGGGACGCAAGAGGACGGCCGAGATAGAGGGCAATTTCGACCGCTACCGCGATGCGGCCGTGGAAATCCTAAGGAACAGGCTTGAAGCACAGAAGATATACGAGACCGAAATATCCCCGGTCGGAGACAAATACATCTCCCTCAAGGTGCCGACGGTCTCCAAGGAGGAGAAGCTCAAGCTGCTCAATCTCATCAAAATGTCGGCCAGCCTCCATTTCAGGCTCGTCCACAAGGACAACGATCGGTTCATGGAGCAATATCTTCAGCGCTACCTTGCCGAGGGGGACAAGTTCGTCATGCCGGAGCAATACTGCGGATACGAGGTCATGAGCACTCTCGACCAGTCCGAGGGGAAGAAACCGGTCAAGAGATACTATCTGGTCAAGATACGCCACGAGATGAGCGGGAAGGGCATCATTGACGCAGGCCCCCGTCTGGATGAATTTGGCCAGAGATACATCTATCTCTCCTTCAACGCACAGGGGACCAGGGAGTTCGGAAAGATCACAAGCGAGAACGTCGGGCGCCTATTGGCCATCGTCCTGGACGGGAAGCTCTATTCAGCCCCGCAGATCAAGCAGGCCATAATGGGGGGCGACGCGCAGATAACGGGCAATTTCTCCCGCGAGGAGGCACAGAACATATCGAACGCGCTTATAAGCGGCAGCCTGCCTCTCGACCTCGATGTCGCGGGAGTGTTTGACACCGACCCGACGCTTGGCCTTGAATCCGTCCGGACAGGAGCCGTGGCGTGTGCTTCGGCTCTCGTTCTGGTCATGCTGTTCATGGCTGTCTACTACGGGGTGGCCGGGATTATCGCGGACATCGCCCTCATGGTGAACGTGGTTCTGATACTCGGGTTCCTGTCGTCCTTCGGTGCGACTCTGACGCTTCCTGGGATCGCGGGCATGATTCTCACCATCGGGATGGCGGTTGATGCCAACGTCCTGATATTCGAGAGGATGAGGGAGGAGCTCAAGAGCAACAAGACACTGCTCAGTGCGATAGACGCTGGTTTCTCGAGGGCGTTCCTGACGATTCTGGACTCGAACCTGACTACGCTTTTCGTGGCATTGGTTCTTCTGGGGCTTGGCTCGGGTGCGGTGAAGGGGTTCGCGGTCACCCTCAGCATGGGTATAGTCTCAAGCATGTTCACGGCGCTCTTCCTTTGCCGCCTCCTGTTCGATCTGATGGCCAGATACGGCGGGCTCAAGAAGATAAAGATGCTGCGGATATTCCCGGAGACGAACTTCAACTTCCTCAGATACAAATATCTGACCGCAGCGTTCTCCATAGCCCTGATAGTAATCTCGATTGCCGTATTCGCGGTGAAAGGCAGGAGCAGCCTTGGAATAGACTTCCGTGGTGGTGCCAGGATAACCTGTTCCTATTCGGAGAGGGTTCCGGAGGCTGAAATAGCGAAGAAGCTCGATTCATCAGGTTTCAGGGGCGCGAAAGTCTCCTACAAGACCAGCGTGGTGGATGAAAACAGCAGGCAGATCGAGATAGTTCTCTCCGAGGAGGATCTCGACGCCGATGCCGGAGTCAGGGAGAGGATACAGGGCATTCTCAACGGAGCCTTCCCTGCTCTCAAGCTCCAGGGCGGCGACGAGATCGCGATGGGCGGCCTGATTGGCTGGGAGTTCACAAAGGCGGCCTTGACAGCGCTTCTCATTTCAATACTCGGAATGATTGTCTACATATCGTTCCGATTCGAGTTCTCGTATGGGATCGCCGCGATCGTAGCGCTGATCCACGACGTGGTCATCGCGGCAGGCGGCTACGTGGCAATGAGCTATTTCGGCGTCCCGGCGGAAATCTCGCTCACCGTAATCGCCGCGCTGATGACCATTCTCGGATACTCCATCAACGACACCATCGTGATATTCGACAGGATACGCGAGGACATCGGATTATCGAAGAACAAGACCTACAACGAGATCATCAACCTAAGTGTGAACCAGACGCTGAACAGAACCATACTCACATCGCTGACCACGCTTATCTCGGTGCTCTTCCTCTTCATCATCAAGGATGCCTCGGTGAGAGCTTTCGCCATCGTGATGGTGATAGGGCTGTTCTTCGGGACATACTCGTCAGTCTACATCGCAAGCGCGCTTGTCTCCTTCTGGCACAAGCCATTCAAGGGAGAGAAGGATGCAAAGAAGGCCAAAGCGAAGGCTTGAACCCTTTGGTAGGGACGGCATTCTCCGAAGGAAGGATAACGGGTAAGCCCTGCTGCCGTCCGGGAGCGGCGCGCTCCCCGATTGCATTCGAATCGGGGTAAACTCTGATCGCGCCCCACCTTGTGCGTCCGAAAAGGGCAGGGGTTCAGTGAATATTTACGAGCGCGTGCATGCTCCATTTGCAGTAGTTGTCACAGCGCGAATATCGGCTGAAGACCTGAGCCCGCCGTAGCGCGTCTTCCTGCGAAAAGCGCTCTGGATTATCTGGAAAAGATGCCGGTTATTGATGTTTCCCCGAGCATTTTCCCCTTGAGCAATTTCAGAAATTCGGATTCCGAAAGATTTCTTTTTCCGACATTTAACTTTTCCACGTTAAGCGCGTAGACGGTAAAAACATATTTGTGGTCGCCGCTTCCTTTTGGCGGCTGGGGCCCCCCATAACCGATCCTGCCGAAACCGTTTTGCAGTTCAACACCGCCCGTTATCTTCGCGCCTTCGCCGATCGTGTCAACGTTGGACGGAATATTGACGACCATCCAGTGAACCCAATTGTTCGCGACCGGGTGGAGATCAATGCAGGTAACGGCAAAGGATTTTGTCCCCAGGGGAGCATTTTTCCAGCTAAGTTGAGGTGAAGTGTTTTCTCCTCCGCCTACGCTCCGCGTTGCGAATTTCGCGCCCATCCGTGCGCCATCCGCAAATGATTCGGATGAAACCGAAAATTCGGAGGCACCCATGCTCCACCCACATGCTGAAATGAAAAATAAAGCAATGAACCTCTCTTTCATAATCCCGCACAATAGTCGCTAAAATCCGACTTGTCAATTGAAAATACGCCTCCGGGCGAAACTCCAAAGGGGGCTTCCATGGTCTCCAGCCTCCTTGAGCCAATTGCACGCAATTGGCTCAAAAAATTTGTTCACTTTGTTTCGGCGGTGCGAGTTGACTTCCCATCCTTCTTTCTCGCGTGCGGGGAGTCGCCCCATTCCCCGAAGCCTATCGTCTCGCCTATGTCCTCTATCCTCCTCTTGAGGCATGCCTTGCACATGGAGGAGTTCTCGTCGAGGCATGGCTTCCCTTCGTAGAGCTGATATGACGGGCGGTATCTGGTCTCGGTGATGTTCGGCATGATTACGTTCGCCCCGGCCAGCAGCCCCAGCTCTCTTCCCGTGTCGTTCAGCGCCTGCAGCGCCGTGGTCGAGGCGATGTTCACATCCTTGAGGAATATCCTCGTGGCGGCGATCATTCTAAGCCCAAGGTCGAGCCTGGCCTCGTTCCCGTATCCGGCCGCCTCCGTGGCCAGCGGTGTCTCGCGATGGACGATGTAGGGGCCCATCCCTATCATGTCCGCGTCGATCTGCTTGAAAAAAAAGATGTCGTCCGCGAGATCCTCCAGCGATTGACCTGGAAGTCCTATCATCACTCCTGTCCCCGTCTGATAGCCGATCCGCTTGATAGTCCTCAGGCATTCGATACGCCTGTCGAAGCTGTGGTCCGCCGGGTGTATTCTCCGGTAGAGATCACTCTTGCTGGTCTCGATGCGGAGCAGATACCTGTGGGCGCCGGACTCGAACCATCTCCTGTATGTCTCCTCGCTCTGCTCCCCCACGCATAGCGTGATGCCGAGCTTCCCCCCCGAGAGTTCCTTTATGCCCTTGACAGCCGCATCCACGAAATCAACGAAAAAGGCATCGCTCCTCTCCCCGGACTGCAGAACCAGCGAGCCGTATTCGTTTTCGAATGCGAATTTCGCAGCGTCCAGAATCTCCCCCTTCTCCAGCATGAAGCGCTTCGTGTTCGCATTGCTCCTCCTTATCCCGCAGTATAGGCAGTCCTTCTCGCAGATGTTGCTGAATTCGATGAGCCCCCTGAAGAAGACCTTTCTGCCGACATGCTTCGTCTTTACCTCGTAGGCCTTTTTGAAAAGCCTGTCCATCCCGCTTTTCTCCGACATCGAGAGCATGGAGACGAGGTCTTCCCTTGCAAGCTCCATCCCTGAGTCCGACTTCCTGAAAATCTCATCAAGCCGATCCATTGCATTTACCTTCCGTGTTGATGCCAAGCATCTCCGCGGCGTTCCGCCACAGAATCGAATCGAGCTCGTCGCCCCCGAAGCCGAGCGAGCGGATCTTCTCCAGCTCCTCCCCCTGTCCGCGCCAGGGACTGTCGCTTCCGAATACAACCTTTTTTGTGCCATGCTTCCGCACAAGCTCCACGAAAAGAGCGTCCGGGATGAATCCCAGTGTGAACGATGTCTCCAGGACGACATCGTCGCCGACAAGCTCCTTCTCGGTCTCGTCCCACATCCTCCAGGAGCCGAAATGCGCAAGTATCATCCGCAGCCCGGGGACCATCCGGCGCAGTCTTGCGAATTTCGCAGGAGAGGATTTGAACGGCGGACTGAAGGCGAAATCAGCCCCCGCGTGGAAGAAAACCCATAGCCCGTTGTCCGCGCAGGCCTTCCACAAGGGCAGAAGCGATGGATCGTCCGGGGAAAAACACTGGAACTCCGGATGCAGCTTTATCCCCTTGAACCCGGACCTGGCTATCCCGCGGACCACGGAGAGGTCGTCCAGCGCAGGATGATACGAGGCGAACGAGCGCATCCTCCCCGTCTCCAGCGACGCGCACCACCTGTTGATCGAAGCCACCTGCGAGGGATGTGTTGCCACGGGCATGTTGACGGACAAATCGATCCGCGCACGGTCCATGCCCGCGAGGAGCCCTGCGGCCGTCCCGTCCGAGAACGGGGCGGATCCGGATTTTCCGGACAGGAATTGAAGCGCTGTCCCGGCGACCCTGTCGGGAAAGACATGTGTATGGAAGTCAATGGCTTTGAAAGGTTTCATATCTTGAACCTCGCCCCGTCGAGCCGCCTTCTGTATTCGATCTTGTCCATCGCCTCCTTCATTATCTCCTCTGCGTCATCCTCCTTGATTCCGGCCGACCTCCTCATGTTCTCGATTGCGATTATCTGATCGGAGTTGAGCACGAAGTCCTTGTTCCTCTCGAGCGCATTTTCTATTGCCTCCCGATATTCGTCGAGGCTCTGGAGGGAGGGCAGGCCCATCTCGGCCCGGACCTTCTCCTCGAGTATCCGCATCTGCGACTGGCCAAGGCCGAGGCGCTCCCCGCGCCGCTGCAGTTCACGTCTCTCGGCTGGCGACATGTTGCCGTCTATCAGGAAGAGCCTGATCACGTCTTCGAGCATGGCCGCCGGCGAGCTGGCGGCGCCTCTCGCGGGCTCATGTTCGATGCGCGGAACTATGCTTTCGGATATGTCCGCCAGGGCGGCTTTCGCAGATGCCGCGCTCTGGTATCGCCGCGAAGGATGCTTGTCGAGCAGCTTCATCACGAAATCCGAAAGAGCAGCTGGAACACGGGATGCGTCCAATGGCGCGGGACTGCTTCTGAGGACGACTTTCTTCACCTCCTCGATCGTCATTTCGGGCAAGATGTCGAAGACCCTTCTGCCGCCGGAGAGCATCTCGTATATCACCGCCCCCAGGGAGTAGAGGTCGGCGCGGGGGTCAACATCGCCGAGAAGAAGCTGTTCCGGCGCCATATAGAGAGGGGTGCCCAGGAGAATGTTCCGCCGGCTGAGGTCGCTTTCGGCATCCTTGTCGAGGGAAAATGGGAGCAGGGCTATGCCGAAGTCGCTGATCTTCGGTTCGTCTTTGGCATCGAAGATTATATTCTGTGGCTTGATGTCGCGGTGTGTCACCATTATCTCGTGCGCGGCCTGCAGCCCGGAAAGGATGCCGGACGAAATCCTCAGGGTGCCCTTGAGCGAGACTCCACCGTCGCCACGTATCTTTGATGCGAGACTGCCTCCGGGCAGATACTCCATGATGATACAGGCCGACTTCCTGTCCTCCTCGAGTCCGAAGACGTTTATGATGTTGGGGTGGTCGAGCTGCGCCCCGATCCGGGCCTCGAGCATGAACCTGTCGTATATCTCGCGGCCTCTCTTCTCGGAGAATTTTTTCTCGAGCTGTTTTATCGCGACCAGCCGGCCTATCTTCCGGTCCTCGGCCAGGAACACGGAGCCGAACGCGCCCTTGCCAATCAATCTGCGTATAAGGTATTTCTGATGGACAAGATCCGGGAAGGGTATGCGTGACGCGGCGGCGGATGTCTTCTCCCCGGAAATGATCAGGGTGGAATCCTCCGAATCCCTTTTTACCATCGCAATGTCGTCCGGGGATGTTTTCCTGCCGAATAGCTTCTGCGCCGAATCTATGGGATTGAAATTCAAGAGTGCAACTCCAGATTGGTGAATTGGGCGGAAGTCCGGCGGTGAGAACTCTCCAGTCGAGATGCGATTCCTTCCATCCGGCTTCGACACAGGAGTTCAGTGAATATCTACACTTCGACCGCCCTTCCGCGGAACCGGCCCGTCCTCATCCCTTCTTCGACAGCCTTTGTATCCTCTCGCCAACATCGCGATACTTGATGTTCGCCTGGTATATATCCTTGTAGATGGAGACCGCCTTCTCGTTGTCCCCTGCGCTCTCGTGGCAGATTCCCAGATGGTAGAGGGCTTCCATCTTCTGCTTGTCCATGGCTATCATCTCCCCGACTGCCTTCGTGATCTGCTCTATGGCCATGTCGAATTGTCTCTTCTCCGCGAAGCACCTGCCGATGAAGACAATCGAGGCGAGCCTTCTCTGCGGGTTCTTCTGCGAGAGCTGGAACTGCTGCAGGGCATCGTCCACGGCCCCGGACTCCCAGTAGAGCAGGGCCAGATCGAAGCGAAGCTGCAGGTCGTTCGGATACTTGTTCACCCTGTAAAGCGCCCGCTCCAGCCTGTAGGATAGGATCTGCTGCTTGAAGGCCGCGATGTTCGCGTCCGCCTCCGCCTTCTTGTCCGGATTTTGCTGCGCGAAATCCTCCCACTGCTTCACCGACGCGGACATCTGCGCCACGGTGGACTTCTCTATCTCCGCGTCTATGTGCGGGTCGAGGGAGCCCATCTCCTTCACAACCATGTTGTAGAACTCTATGGCCTTGTCATGCCGCTCGGCCTTCTGGTAGAGGTCGGCCAGCTTCCTCTTGATTTCGATGTTCTGCTTGCCCTCCTTGAACTGCTTCTCGTATTCCACTATCAGGCCGGCCACGTCGTCGGCGGCCCTCGCTATCCTGTCCTCCTGCTCGAGCTTGACCGCCTGCGCCTCGTCCTTGAGCTTCGTCCTGTAGTCCTCGCCCTCCATCCATTTTCCCTTCTCCATGGTCGCCATCGCCGCCGCCGCCCTCAGCTTCTGCTGCGCATCGAGGTCGTTTGGCTTCAGATTGGCTATCTCCTGGCGTATCTTCAGCGCCTTGACGCCCTCCTTTTCCTGCCCATAGGCGGTGGCGAGCCAGTCGAGCACGGCGATGTTCTTGGGGAAATACTCCCGGGCTATCTCGAGCGCCTCGACAGTGATGAAGCCGGCATCGAGCTTCGCCCCGGCCTGCGCGAGAAGGTTCAGCGCCGGAATCGAGGAAAGCTGTATGGCGAGCGCGTCTTCCGCCTTCTTCATCGCCTCCATCGTCTTCCCCGCCGCCAGAAGCGTCTTGCCCGCGGTCACGATCCCGGAGGTCTTTATGCTGGCCATCACCTTGCCCAGAAAGCCTATCCTCGAAGTGTGTATCCTCTCGGCCTTCCTGAGCTGGTCCCGCGCCTCCACGAATCCAGGCTCCCTCTGAACAATGGCCTTCAGAAGCATCATCCCGTAGTCAATGTTATTCTTCTGGATCGCTCCTATTGCCTTCTGGTAGTTTGTCTTGACATCTGTCGAAACATCCTTGAATCCCTTCCTCTGCAATGCCATGGCTTTGTCTCCAATAAGTGATTTGTAGCGAAAAAGCGCACCTCCCGGCTCACGAAAAGCGATTGTGGATATATATTACACCAATATCGAATAATTCAAACTATGGAACCGTCTATTTATGACTAATAGCGCCAGCGACACAATAGCCGCAATATCAAGTGCGACCGGCGGCGCGGTGGCCGTGATCAGGCTTTCCGGGAAAAAAGCCTTCGACATCTGTCTCTCGGCATGGACTCCGGCCGGATCCAGGAGGAATTCCGCACCAGTCCACGGGGCAATGACATTGGGCAAATGCAGATTCGCCGGGAGGCACGCGCCAGAGACCGCATATGCCGTCTTCTTCAAATCGCCCCGGAGCTACACCGGCGAGGACATCGCGGAAATACACTGCCACGGCGGCGGCATCGTCGCGGACAGGATACTCCACACCCTCCTGTCCAAAGGAGCCAGGCAGGCCGATCCCGGAGAGTTCACGCTCCGCTCCTTCCTCAACGGGAAGATGGATCTCAGCCAGGCCGAGGCCGTCGCGGACATAATCGCCGCGAAATCGGAACTGGCGCTTGACATTGCCGAGAGGCAGCTCGAAGGCGCGATCGGAAACGAAATACGCGGACTCTCGGAAAGTCTTTCATCCCTGCTCGCCGAATGCGAGACCGAACTCGATTTCGCGGAGGAACACGGACTGAAATCCCGGCACCATCTTGGCAGCATGGCCCGCAAAATCCTCTCCAGAATCGAAGAGATACTCGCAACGGCGAAAAACGGCATGATAATCCGGGACGGCTTCAGGATTGTCATCGCCGGACACCCCAACGCGGGCAAGTCCAGCATCTTCAACCGCCTCCTCGGCAAGGAAAGGGCCATAGTGACGGAAATCCCTGGCACCACAAGGGACACGATAGAGGAGGATGTCCTCATGGGAAGCCTCCGCGTCACACTGATAGACACGGCAGGACTCAGGGAGGCGGACGACATCATCGAAAAGCTCGGAATACAGAGGAGCAGGAAGTCAATCGAGTCGGCGGACATGGTCCTATGGGTGCTGGATCCGTTCGCAAGCAGGGAGGCACAGCTCGCTGAAATGCGCTCCCACTCTCCCGGAGGGCACACGATAGCGATGTGGAACAAATCCGATCTCATCCCAAGAAAGACCATCGCATCCATGAAGCGAAGCACGCCAGAATTCCACTTCGTCTCGGCAAAAGACGGCCGCGGCCTCGACGAACTGAAGAGAACAATCGTATCCAGGACCGGAATCGGAACCCCGGGGGCGAGAACCGAATATGCGGTCAACTCCCGGCATCAGCGCCTCCTCTCGCAGGCCGCGGCGGACATCGCCCAGGCGCTCCCTGATCTGCGAATTTCGCAGCTCGAGACCGCGGCCCTCTTCATCAGAAAGGCCATGGGCTCGCTAAGACAGATCACTGGAGAGGACTTCGACCCGGATATCCTCGACAGCATATTCTCCAGATTCTGCATCGGAAAGTAGGGGCAGTCCTC
>DYMC01000020.1:13600-19731 GCA_020721745.1 Lentisphaera sp.
CCTTCGTTTTCTCTTTGTAAAAGTCGGTTTACAACTTTTCGTTTCTCAATCATGCCGGGCCAACAGGCGCCTATGCGGACACACGTCGCCATTTCATTCCCAGAATCTCCTGACGGCTTCGCGCCCGACCCATCCCTCTCCCTCGCCTAGGCGTATCCGCGACCACTCGCTCCTCTCCTCCACGAGCTTCACATGCTGCCCCTCCCTGGGGCGTATCTCCGTCTTCGGCGAATTCTCCGAAGGCAGGACGTGGACCTGCGCCGCACGGCGGACTATCATCGCCTCGTCGTTGCCGTAGTCGCCAGAAATCTGCGAGACAAACGCCACTAGCGCGACAGAAAATGCCAGCGCCATGACCGCGAAGAGAGCCCAAATTCGTTCGGGGGACATTTTCCGCCTAAGCGAAAGTGCCGCGAAGAGCAACGAAGAGGAGGCCGCGGCGAGCAGCAGCCATTCATCCGGGCGGAGCATGTCCCTGAAGCGGGCCGCCATCCCGGACGGCGAGTCGGCCGTGCCCTTCTCGCCGATGTCCAGCTTCCTGCGCGTGTGGTTCATGTTCTCCCTTATGTCGCTGTCCCTTGGCGCAAGCATGTTCGCCTTCTCGAAAAAATAGAGCGCTTCCGACAGCCGCCCCATCCGGTAGAGACAGCAGCCAATGTCGTAGAGAGGATATGGATCCTCCGGGCTCTCGGCGAGCCTCTCCGAGAAGATTGCCGCAGCAGCCTCGAAATCGCCCTTGTCAAACAGCGCGAACGGGTCCCTGGAGGGCGGCGCGGAGGTCTTGTCGGCCAGAACCATGTCCTGCGCGCCGGAGAGCAGCCCTGGCGCAAATGCCGCCGCCCAGATCAACAGGACGGATATCCTGCGCAGAGCCTGCGACAGTATTCTCCGCTTCTCCTCGATCTTCATTCCTGAGCCTCCCGGCAGATACGCCCCTCTGGAGGAATCCCCGATCAATGCGGCCAGCTCCTTGTCATCGAGCTTCTCCACTATCTCCTCGGCGCTGGTCCCGGGCGGATTCCCCTTCATGTCGTTGACCCACGGACAAAGCTCGTCCCGGACGAAGGAGTCGCAGGATTCATCCGAGATGCCGGCGATTCTTCGCAGCAAGCGCCTGCGCTTTCGTTCCGCCGCCGACCGCCTCAGAGCGGCAGGATCCATCCTTCTCGTCGAGAGGATGTTGATGGTTTCCGAGGCGAGAAGCAGAAGCGGCCCGCAAAGCGCGACCGCGAGAAGCAGCCAGAGCCTGTTCCTCCAGAGCGGAACGGAGATGGCCCCGTAGCTGCCTTTTTTCAAATACAGGATGTCGGCGAGTTCCTCCTTTGGCTTTTCCGCTGCGGGAGACGGCTTCTTCCACTGATCCGCAGAGGATAGCAGCGCGGACGACGCGCCCTCGTCCGGCTTCGCGGCCGAAATCCTCCTTGCAAGCTGCCAGCTTTCGTATTTCCCTTTCTTCGTGGAGAAGGTTGAGAAGGACAGGTCAAGCGGCAAATCCCCCTCCTTCAGCGGAACCATCACATACTCGATAGAGCCTCTCTCCTTCAGATCGTCCGGGGACGACTGCCTCCTCGTCTCGGGCTTGTAGGCGCGGAATCCCTCCACGTTGATCTCGGGAGGACGCAGATTGTCCATGCCACCACGCCCCTCGGCGTTTATCTTCAGCGTAAAACTTTCCCCGACCTTGAACCCGGAGTCCGGAATCTCGAATCCGAGCTTCCAGTCGCCGACAAGCCCTGTGAACACCGAATCCTGCGGCCTGGGGGGCAGGGGGGCTATCTTCAAGGACGGCATCTTGCAGGACAGAGTGTGCGCCACAGTGTCGTAGTTCGAGAACGGATCCCCGAAGAAGCTCTCGAAGAGCGGATCGGAGAATCCGGACGGACGCCTCCTCCGATCCCTGCTCCTCGGCACCCGTATCCGCGTCTCGACCTTGATCTCTCCATCGAGGGAGCCCGGATGCGTCGCCTTGAAGACGGTCTTGAACCTGATCGTGTTGAACGTCTTGCCTCCTACGTTCTCGGTCGCCGTTCCGTGTCCTGCGAATTTCGCATTCTCCTTGTTGACCGCGGAAAAATCCCTGAAGACAATGTCGGGCACATCTAATTCGGGATATGAATATTCGGCCCCTATTCCGCTCGCGCAGAATACAGCCACCTCGAAGGGAATCTCCTCGCCGACGTAGAACTCGGTCCTGTCCGACAGCGGAAACGCCTTCATGTAGAGATATTTGTCAAGCGTCTCCCCTTCTCCTCCGTTCGACTCCGATGCGATTCTCGGCGCGACGGCCTCGATGCCGAACGGATCCAGCGCGATCTTCCTCCTGCCTATTTTCAGCTTGAGGGACGGGAACTTGATCTCCCCTTCCTTCTCGACAGAGATGGCATAGACCGCCGTGTGCCTGGTCGTGGACTTGAAGTTTATGATCTCTGTCTGCGAAAACTGCCCAGTCCTGCCAAGCCAGCGTATCCCTTCAACCTCCGGGAATTCGACAATCTCAGGGACATCCTCGTCGCTGACGATCTCGATCTGCGCCCTCTGTCCCTTGACAAGCGGCTGCGGCTTGACGCTTAGAGACGGCTCCCCTGCGAAATTCGCAGAGCACAGCGCAAGCGCTGTCAGCAATGCCAGTCTTTGGATGATACTTCTCATGTGCCTGTTTCAGTTGAAGTGCGGAATATAGCATTTCCACTCGCGGAAAGACAGCGCGGATCGGGGAATTGTTTCATGTATCCGGCTGCGGCATCGCCGCCGGAACTTGCAGGCATATCCCGCGAAATTCGCAGCCGGCGCATTTCTCCTGTTCCTCGCGGGGCGGCGCATCGCCCCCGCATTCCCTCTCGAAGGATATCATCTCGGAGGATTTCTCCACGACAAGATATCTCGCCTCGTGCTCCGGGCGGGAGGCCCAGACGGACAATTCCCCGGGCGCGAAGAAGACGGATCGGCAGGAGACCCTCGCCGCCCTGGAGCGGATCCCCGCGAAAATCGCGGAGAAGGCTGCCGCAAAATCCCAGTTGCGGATATCGCGGAAGCCTCCGAGATGGATGTTGACCGTCTCCGCCTCGTCCCCGCGAAGCACGAGGAAGTCAGGCGAGATGTAGACCGCGACTCCCCCGATCTCCACGCTCTCCGGTGCGGCCAGATCCCTGAACTGCAGATATGGGATCGGGCCGTATTCCCGGAGAAAGCCCGATTCTGCGAAATTCGCAAGAAGTGTCCTGAATTCATTGGCCAGGGCGCTGCGCAGAACGGCTCCCGCCTCGCGCCCCCCGTAGTGGAGCTCGGAGATGGATCTGGTTTTCCCCGACGGGAGACATTGCGGGCCCTTGGAGACCGCCTCGTCCCAGGCGCGGTTGAACTCGCTCTTCCCCACCAGGAGAAGGTCGGGATTCGTCCTAGAAGATGTCTTTTCCCGGATGAATCTCCGCACCGTCCTCCTGAAAATCTCCGAGAGCCACGCCTTCGAGCCGCTTAGGTTTTTCAGACGATATGCCTTGCGCACGAGCGGATCGGCAGCCTCCTCCCAGCCGCCCCATGAGAAGATGTATCTGTAGAAATACGCTCTGCGGCAGAATTCAAAGCAGGAAAGGCGCGAAAGCGAAAATGAAAATTTCCTCTCTATTTGCATAAATAAAAGATGCCTTTGAGCCAATTATCTGTCATAAGCTATCCCGACAAGCGGATTTAGCAATACAAGCGGCTCAATCCTCCCGGAATGTGGGTTTGAAAATTCAAGATTCGGATGTAGCTTCCTCCGCTTGTTCCAAATGACTTCTCGTTCAAAGCATGAATTCAATGGATGGAATCCCAAGATGAATAGAATTGCTGCCGTCTTTGTCTTCGCCACGATACTCGCCGGATGCGGCGACTCCCTGCCCGAACAGGATGCGAACGACAAAAACATGAAGCCGATCATGAAGGACAAGCAGCAGGATGCCAAAAAGAATGCCAGTCAGGTCCAGACCAAGACCGGGACCGCCAAGACAGCCTCCCCATCGAAACCGGCTTCGCCTCCAGCCGCCCCGGCGACGGAGAGCCCCGGCGCGGTCTCCGGAACAGTCAGCTCGGTCGTGAACTATGGCACTGGCTACACCCACCTCTCGATAAAGAAAAAGCAGGAGGAGAAGTTGAAACAAATCCAGGGCGAGCACAACAGAAAAATCGAGAACGCAATACAGGAGTGAGATCCCAACCGACATGAGAGACAGGCTCGAACTGATAAGAAATTTCTCCATCATCGCCCATATAGACCACGGCAAGTCCACTCTCGCCGACCGTCTCCTCGAACTCACGGGCACCATCCAGAAGCGCGAACTACAGGAACAGCTTCTCGACGGCATGGATCTCGAACGCGAGAGGGGAATCACCATCAAGTCGCATCCGGTCAGGATGAGCTACGCATCCGCCTCCGGCAGAACATACGAGCTCAATCTCATAGACACCCCAGGGCATGTGGACTTCAGCTACGAGGTCAGCAGGGCGCTCTCCGCATGCGAAGGCGCCATACTCGTCGTGGACGCCACGCAGGGCGTGCAGGCGCAGACCGTCGCCAACCTGAACTTGGCGCACAAGCAGAACCTCCACATCATCCCGGTCATAAACAAGATAGATCTGCCGGCGGCCGACATCGGAATGTGCCTGGAGCAGATAGAGGAGATACTCGCCATCCCGCGCGAGGAAGCCATCCCGGTCAGCGCCAAGACAGGGCAGGGCGTGGACGAACTCCTCGAGGCGATAGTCAAACGCATTCCGCCTCCATCCCGCGACTCGAAGGACTACTGCAGGGGGTTGATATTCGACTCCATATACGACGCATACCGGGGCGTCGTCAACTACATACGCGTCTTCGACGGCTCCATCTCGGCCGGGATGAAAATCCGTCTCCTCAACAACAGCATCGTCGGCGATGTGAAGGAGGTCGGGACCTTCACGCCCAAGATGAAGGCCGTTGACAAGCTTCAGGTCGGCTCAGTCGGATATGTCATCCCCAACCTGAAAAGCCCGCACGACACCAAGATTGGAGACACCATCGCGGACGCGAAGGCGACCCGTCCCGAAGCCCTGCCCGGATTCCGCGAGGTGAAGCCGGTGGTCTTCAGCGGAATATATCCAGTGGACAGCTCCGACTACGAGCAGCTCAAGGCGAGCATGCCGAAGCTCCGCCTCAACGACTCCGCATTCAACTACAGCGCCGAGACATCCGCGGCACTGGGCTTCGGCTTCAGATGCGGCTTCCTCGGCCTCCTCCACATGGAGATAATACAGGAGCGACTGCGCAGGGAATACGACATGGACATCATATCCACATATCCCAGCGTGATATTCAAGGTGCATCTCCACGACGGAAGAATCATGAACATAGACAATCCGGCGCTCATGCCCGACCCCGCCACCATAGAGAAGATAGAGGAGCCATTCCTCCTCACAAAAATAATCACGCCCAACGCATACATCGGCGACATAATGAACCTGATAATGTCCAAGAGAGGCTCATGCCTCGCAACCGAATCCGCCGACAGCAAACACGTGGTGATGACCTCCGACCTGCCGATGAGCGAGATACTGGTGGACTTCCATGACAAGCTCAAGTCCATCACCCGCGGCTACGCGAGCATGGACTATCAGTTCAGCGGATACAAGGAGGAGAATCTGGTGAAGCTCGACATCCTCGTTAACAACGAGCCTGTGGACGCCTTCTCCGCCATCGTCCACACGGACCACGCCCAGTCCAAGGGCAGGCAGATCTGCGAGAAGCTGAAGGAGGTCATTCCCCCGCATATGTTCCAGATCGCCATCCAGGCCGCCGTCGGAGGCAAGGTCGTCGCCCGCGAAAACGTGAAGCAGTTCCGCAAGAACGTCATCGCGAAATGCTACGGCGGCGACATCACCCGCAAGCGCAAGCTTCTCGAAAAGCAGAAGGAGGGCAAGAAGCGGATGAAGCAGTTCGGAAGTGTCAACATCCCGCAGGAGGCCTTCGTCGAAATATTGAAAACCTGATCCGGCGCGCGGCGCAAGCCTGGATCGAGCATCCCAGGACTGTCGGGAGGCAAAAACACAACAACTCAAGAGTCGTGAACCTAGCCCAAATTTCGCGCCCTAAAAAATAAGATTGTTTATTATCAACGACTTAC
>DYMC01000221.1 GCA_020721745.1 Lentisphaera sp.
GAATCTGTTTTGAACGGGACGGACGGAGTTTCCATGGACGAGATTGGTCTTGAGACAAGGAAGAGCAGGATGAGCCGGCGAAGATCGCGATGAAGATGGAGCTGATGAGACGGAGGGGGCCAGGCTTATGATATCCGGGATAGGATCGGACATAGTGCAGGTGGAGAGGATGCGCGAGCTGCTCTCGAGGCATGGCAAGAGGATTGTGCGGAAGATTTTCACCGCCCGTGAGATCTCCGATGCATCGAAACGCGCCGACAGGGAGGTATTCCTCTCCGGCAGATGGGCCGCGAAGGAGGCGGTCTCCAAGGCTCTCAAGTGCGGAATTGGAAAGGACTGCGCCTGGAGGGACATCTCGGTGAGCAACGACTCCGGCGGGGCGCCGTCTGCGAGGCTTTCCGGCAGGGCGCTGGCGCTGGCGAGAAGAAAAAAGATATCAAACATACAGTTGAGCATAAGCCACGAGAAGGACTACGCCGTGGCCTTCGTGGTGATGGAGACGGAAAAATGTTCACAGGAATAATCGAGAAGGTTGGAAGTCTTGCCGCAAGGGATTTGAATCCGGACGGCTCCGGCGGCGTGGAGATCAGATGCGCGGCATGGGAACCGGAACTGCTCCGTGGCGAGAGCGTGGCCGTCTCGGGCGCATGTCTCTCGCTGGAAAACTTCAGGCCGGCGAATGGCGGGATCGCGATGACCTTCAGTGTGCTGAAGGAGACTTTCGACAGGACTAATCTCGGCTCCGTCCCGCTCGGATGCGAATTGAACCTCGAACGGGCTCTGAGGGCGGATTCGAGGCTTGGCGGCCATTTCGTCGCCGGGCATGTGGACGCCGTGTGCAGGGTCTCCGCGATGCAGAAGACCGGACGGGACTGGAGGCTGGACATCGAGTGCGGCGCGGAACTCTGCCAGCAGATGGTTCCCAAGGGAAGTGTCGCGGTTGACGGAGTGTCTCTTACGGTAGCGGCGCTTTCCGAAGAGGGATTCCGCGTCCATCTCATCCCTATCACCATAGAGGGGACTTCTCTTCGCAGACTGAAGGCCGGCTCCCTTGTCAACATCGAGACTGACATCATAGGCAAGTATGTAGTCAGGCAGCTTGGCCGCCAGACGAGAAAGAAAATAGACATGGATTTTCTGCGCGAAGCGGGATATTGAGAGTCGGGTAGATACTCACTGAACTCTTACAAGCCGGGCTTCATCAGACTGCGGAGAATACGGAGATGGATGACATTCAAAAAGATTCCACGCTTGAATTCCTCGCCACTGCGAGCGGCGGGACTGAGAGGGCGTTGCAGCAGGAGCTCATAGAACTCGGCTTCAAGAGCGTGAGATTGAACAGCGGAGGCGTGCCGTTCCGCGGAGACATCACCGAGGGATGGCGCGCCTGCCTGCATTCGAGGATAGCGCAGAGAATACAGATAGTCCTCGGGCGATTCGAGGCACCCGACGAGAAATCCCTCTACGAGGGTGTGAAATCCTTCCACTGGCCACGTCACCTTACCCCTGGGCACACATTGTCGGTCAGCGCATTCTGCCACTCCAGCAATCTGACGCACAGCGGATACATAGCGCAGAAGTCGAAGGATGCGATAGTGGACATGCTCAGGGAGCACTATGGCGAGAGGCCCAATGTTGACAGACGGGACGCGGACATGCGCGTCTTTGTCTATCTCGCCAGGGACAGGGCGACATTGTATCTGGACCTGAGCGGGGCTCCGCTGTTCCAGCGCGGATACAGGACTGAAAAGGGGGAGGCTCCGCTGAAGGAGACGCTTGCTGCGGCGATGCTGATGTATTCCGGCTGGGACAGGAGGACGCCACTCTGGGATCCCATGTGCGGCTCAGGCACCATCGCCATCGAGGCTGCGCTATGGGCCCGCAACATAGCCCCTGGAATATCGAGGGATAAGTTTGGCTTCGAAAGATGGGCCGATTTCGACGATGAATGCGCCGGGATCATGAGGCGGATGCGCGGAGATGCGAGGCGGGATGCGACAGGGGAGATGCCGGGCATCCTCGCCAGCGACAATGATCCGCTGGTCCTGGAGACTGCCAAGGCGAACGCCCGCAGGGCCGGGACGAGGATAGCCTTCCGCCAGATGAAGATCGAGGACATCGAGCCGGATTCCTCGCCCAGATTCGTGATAACAAATCCGCCATTCGACAGGAGACTGGGCGTTGACGAGGGCTTCTACAGGAGAATGGGCGCCGCGCTCAGCCGCCTGCATGGAGCGACCGCCGCAGTCCTCTCCGCCAACCCCCTTGCGATGAAATACATCCCGGCGAAGGAGAAATCGTCCTTCACACTCAAAAACGGCGATCTCGACTGCAGTCTCGCCGTCTTCGACATTCCGTAGGACGCCCCAAGGCTACATTCAGTATCGGTCAATATCCTTTTACTTTATCTCAGGGATTTGAGCGAAACATGTTTTCCCCTGTCCGCGGAAAGCTCGGCGGCTTCCGCGACTCTCATTGTCTCGTAGGTGTCGCGCGCCGAATTTTTTGGAGGCTTGCCTCCCAGGACGTTTTTGATTATATCGAGATTCTGCCCGTGCGTGTTGTGATAATATTCCTGGTCCTCCTTCGGATCCCATCCAAGGCGGCCTGTGGCCGCAACCAAAAAGAATGACCACAGAGCCGCAGAGTTTTTGAATAAATATAGCTGATTTTTCTTGAAATATAAGCGAATCTGCTGGAAAATAATGTGCCGTTTAATTTTCTGGTCGCGTCCCTATTTGGAGACCTGACCTTTTGAGTTCATTCTACTTGTCATAATCCTGTAATTCCGAATTGGGGCTCCGCCCCAAACCCCGAGATTTTTCGAGGCATTCAAGGCACCCGACAGGGGATGACCGGTCGGGGAGAGCAATCTCCCCTCCCTGTCGGTCTGCCCCCCGGTTATTCCTTGAATGCTTGCTTCTCGGCAGAGCCAGTCGCCGCTTCACCGGACACATTGCAATGCCATTCCCACAGAAAGTTATCAGCCCGTCCA
>DYMC01000222.1 GCA_020721745.1 Lentisphaera sp.
GTCGACGAAAACGTCGAACATTGGCCGGGATGGACTTGATCCACATTGGACCGACCGTCGCGAGGAGGATGTTTCCCCAGGCGATCCGCGCTCCCTCAGGTACTACGAGAACGTCCTTGCTCGTATGCCCGATGACACGGGCGGTGACGCTTCCCATGAGCCCCCTTTCCAGTTGGCTAACCCCGCGGCGGCCCATGACGATGAGATCACACCTCTCGTCTTTCGCAAGGTTGAGGATCCTTTCGTAGGGTTCCCCCTGTTCGAATTCGGCAAGGAGGGGGATGTCCTGGGAGGCCGCCATTTCCTTGGCCTCTGAGACAAGCTTTCGCCCCGGGCCTTCGATGGTCTCCTTTATGTTGGAGATCCCGATGATTTCGAGGTCTCCAGCATAATCCGGAACGATTGCCAAGGCCTTCACCCAGCTTTTGTTCGTTTTTGCCATCCGGAGGGCCTCCATCAGGGCCCAGCGCCCTTATGGAGAGCCGTCATAGGCAACAAGTATCTTCTTATACGTTTCCATGTGTGGCCACCTCGGCGAATTTTGCGGCCCTTTCCGCCCTCATTTCCTTGAACATGGAGTTCAGAATGATGACAGCTCCTGTCAATAGGGCAATGCACATGACGCCAAAGCTCGTCAGCTTGAGGATGTACGCGGTGGAGTCGGAAAAGGTCATCCATTCGAGGTCCCTGAGATAGATCGGGATGGCAAGCCCTCGGCTCACAGCGAACATGAGCATGATCGTCCCCATGACCACCTTGATCACGTAATCCTTGACATACGTGGTCCCCAGGGCGCCGAGCTGAATACCGAGGATGGAGCCAGTGAGGATGATGAGGGTGAGCCGGATGTCGATGAGGCCGAGCATTCCCCACTGGACAGAACCCACGAATCCCATCCCGAAGGCGATCACGAGTTCGCTCGCCGAGGCCATGAGGCTCGACATGCCCAACACGTAGATCATGCCAGGGACACCGACGAATCCACCGACTGCGATGGTGGCCGCGAGAAATCCGCACGCAAACCCGATCGGGACGGTGAACCAGAAGGAGATCCTGATCTTCGACCGGTTGAAAGTCATCATGGGAAAGAGATTGATCTTCTGAACGGCCTTTGCGAGTCGAGAGATCTTCTCGACTCCGCCGGTACGGGCGATCTTTCTCGCGTCGTTGAAGACGAAACCCCCGACCACAACAAGCACCACCAGTAAGGCAAAGCTCACATAGAGGTTGGAGCCGGCGTCTCCGAGGATTTCGTTGATGTACTGCTGTACACGAATCCCCACTAGGACTCCGAAGATGGCGTTCGCTGCCAGGATGGTGCCCATCTTGAGATCGACCTGCCCGTACTTGTACCTCTTGTAGGCCCCTACCATGGCCTTCGGGAATTTGTGGCACATGTTGCTCGCAACCGCCACAAGACCATCCACCCCAAGGCTCATCATGCTTGGGGTGAGAACAAAGGCCCCGCCCGATCCGATGAATCCGCTCACGAGCCCTCCGATAAACCCGACCAGGAAGAGGAACGTGAAATTGAACAGGGTTAATCTAATGAAATGGAGGGCCTTGCGATAGAAAAGGGTCGCCCCGTTCTTCTCTACGGTAAGTGTACCGGAACTCGTGTCCAGGGAAAGGACTGTGTCACCCTCGGGTCCGCTTGCCACGAAGGTGTGTTTGTCCTTTTTCTGAAGGGCTAACTCGCCGGAGGCGTCCTTCAGGCTGTACGTCCCGGTGTTTTTGTCCTTGTGGATCTCAAAGGTCTGGGTCTTGTCGGTTGTCAGTGCCCATTCCCCAAGAATGGGGTCTCCTCCTCCGGCAAAGGCCGGAATCGATGCCATAGATATCATCATCGCAATCGCCGCAATAATCCAGATGAGCCGTTTCATGTCTTCCTCCTCATTATTTCACGAATTTCGTGGTTATTTTTTCCTCTTGGGCTCAATTCCCAAGGCTGAAAGGAAATTGTGCGCAAAGGCGCTGTGCACGAAGGTAAAAATAAAGACGCTTGCGATGGGAAGGGCTGCAAACCATTTGCCTCGGGTGAAGAGGTCCGTTACCAGATCCTCATTCACAAACACGAGGGCGAGAAGACATGCCGAACCAAGACCCCACAAGGCGGCCTTGACCGCCTTGGAGCCCTGTGCGGCCACCTTTTTCTTGGCCTCGGCCTGTGCAAAGCTGGCGTCAGCCATGTTCTTGTCGAAATTCGATGGTTTCATTTTCTATGTCTCCTTTTTTTTGAAAGTTTTGTGGCTATCTTGTTTCACTTACCGGGACGATCACGGGACACCCGAGTTTTTTCAGGAGCCATGACAGGTTTTTGCTTTGTTGAACAGGCCGATCTATCACCACGCATAGGATGTCGTGGCGGTTCTCCAGAAATTGCAAAAGTCCTTCGACCAGGGTGCCCCTCCAAAGGATGGCATGATATAGGGTGCAGCCACCTTCAAGACGATGGACGAGATTGAAAAGTCCCAGACCGTTTTTTGCCTCGATGTGTGGGCGGGCATTCATGTCGTCCATAAGGTCGGGAGAGATGAGATGTACGATTGAGTCCAGCGCCCATTCGACAGGAAAGTCCGGCAGCATAATCCAGCAAAAGGGATTCCAGAGTGTTGCTCGAAAAGACGTCGATGAGCTCCATATGCTTCACCTTGGAGGCTCACTGTATCACCACTCCCTATGCAAAAATGAGGCTGCCCGCCGTGATGGCCATGAGGACGTAAAAGGCATAGGCGGTCTTTTTCCTTATGCTGAAGGAGCAGAAATTCCTCAGCAGGCGATTTCCGACTGCTGGATACAAAATTACTTCCAGAATAGATTCCAGGGATCCCTGTTTTTCTGATGTTGTCGGTCTTGGCAAAACCTATATCTCGGCCATGCTGGGAGTTATCGTCAAGTCTGGTGTATGGAGTCGATCCTGGTAGCTGATCAGGCTGCGAGCTTCTGCAGTTCCCCTTCCTCTTCTCCCTCTTGCTTTATGGGTTCGCCG
>DYMC01000223.1 GCA_020721745.1 Lentisphaera sp.
TAGTTCCGACCACCGACGCCTGGGTGTGGGACTTTCCGGGTTCAAACTGACACAAGTTGCGGAGACGCTGGAATGAGTGTGTTGTTAAGTTTTATAATTCCGGTCAAGGACGAGGAGGCCAGCCTCGACGAACTCACAGACCGGATCTTCGAGGCCGTCAGGTCGTGCGGGCCCACATACCGTCCCGAACTGATCTTCGTGGACGACGGAAGCACGGATAGAAGCTGGGACGTGATCCGGTCTATTTCCGGGCGCTATCCGGGGACGGTGAAGGCGATCCGCTTCAGACGCAATCTCGGCAAGGCGTTTGCCTTGGAGGCCGGATTCAGAAACTGTGGTGGCGACGTCGTTTTCACGATGGATGCGGACCTGCAGGACGACCCCAAGGAGATCCCGCGTTTCCTCGCAAAGCTTGAGGACGGTTACGACTTTGTCTCCGGGTGGAAGAAGACCCGTCACGATCCGTTGTCGAAAACGCTGCCCTCTCGACTGTTCAATGGCGTGATGGCGTGGGTCACCGGGGTGAAGCTGAACGACTTCAATTGCGGCTTCAAGTGCTACCGCCGGGAGGTTGTAGGCAACCTTCGCCTTTACGGGGAGTTACACCGATTCATCCCGGTGCTCGTCTCGGATCTGGGATATCGCGTTGGTGAAATCGAGGTCGAACACCATCCACGGCTGCACGGCCGATCCAAGTACGGATGGGAACGTTACATGCGGGGCTTCATAGATATGCTTACGGTGCTTGCCACTACGCGATGGATGGTCAAGCCTGGGCATCTGTTCGGAGGCATTGGCGTGGTGCTGGGCCTGATCGGTGGTCTCAGCCTGACATATCTCTTCATGGTGTGGCTGTTCGGATCGGAACCGATCGGAGAGCGGCCTTTGCTGGCCTTTGGTGTTCTCATGACGCTCGCCTCCCTGCAGATGATCTCGCTGGGCGTGATTGCCGAATTCTATGTCAAGAGCCTTCCGATTGATGTGGATCGATATGTCTCCGAGCAGGTGGAAACACACCATCCATCATCAGGGTGCGCGACTTCACGGGAGACGGAATGAGAATCGAAAACGGCGTGGTTGTGGGAAGCAACGGCAAGTATGAGATACGCAACCCTATTGCACGGTTTTTGCTCTCACGTTTCGATCGGGCGGTGCTGGAGAGTATCCGCGAATCATCTCCGTTTTCGGTCCTCGAGGTCGGATGCGGCGAAGGGCACGTCACCGACCTGATTCTCAAGACCGGTGTTTCGAGGGTGCTGGCCACCGATATCTCGGTGTCCTTGATCGAGGAAAACAACGTTCGATCGAACGATCCTCGGGTCACGTTCAAGGCGGCCGATCTCATGGCGCTGTCGATCGAGGAACGATTCGATCTCGTCGTATGCTGCGAGGTGCTTGAGCATCTCGAAGATCCGGAACGCGGACTCGATATCATGCACGCACTCGGCGCCCGGGAGTACTTGTTGAGCGTTCCGCGGGAGCCGATCTGGAGGATGTTGAACATTTGCAGGGGGGCCTACCTGCGGGACCTCGGGAATAGTCCTGGACACATCAATCACTTCTCGAAACATGCGCTCATGAAGTTCGTTGAGCGCAGGTTCGTAGTGCAGTCCATCCGCACCCCGTTGCCATGGACGGTGCTCAGGTGTCGTCCAAAGTGAAGGCGTGTTCTTCCATGTTGAGGAATAACACGAATCCCGATCTTCTTTGCTCCAGGCTCCGCAAATTAGATGTACTCGTCGTTACGGTGACGTGGTCAATCCTTCGATGTGACGTTGTTTTGGAGGCGGTCTCAGGTTGCGTGAATGAAACGCCACCAGAGAAATCCGACGATTTTTCCCTTAAACTCCACTTCCATGGAAGATAATGCTGTGTCAGGCCGCCTACTGAACCAAGGAGTCTTGGAACTGGCAAAGCGCGTGCTACATTGGGCAGGCACTCTCCTGGCTGTTGCAGGGGTTATTTTTGTCGGTTTTCGCTTGCGTGAATACAGCGCGGGAATCGATCTCGCCCGTTTCAGCGGACAGGTTATTCCGAGTCTGACTGTTTTAGTCTGCATATACAGTTTGTCCAACTTCATGCTCGCTCTTGCGTGGAGGCATCTTCTCGATCTGTGTGGAATCCATGCAACACGCCCCTGGGCAGTCAGGACCTTCGGCGTTTCCCAGCTCGCCAAATATGTACCCGGAAACATCTTCCACCTGGCGGGAAGGCAGGCGATGGGTATGGCAGACGGGATATCCGGTTGGGCGCTCGCCAGATCCACGATGTGGGAGCTTGGCCTGCTCGTTCTGGCCGGATCGATATTCGGGGTTTTGGCCCTGCCTTTGATAATGCCCTCCTTTCATGGGTCATGGGCCACGGGGGCCTTTGCCATCGTTGTCGGCATGGTCGGCCTGGGGATCGGGTGTTTTGTCGGGGTGCCAGCCACGCGAGCATTCATCTTGTACGTCGGCTTTCTCCTCGTTTCAGGCCTGCTTTTTGTCGGGCTTACGGGGATCTTGACCCACGCGTGGGGGAGCCTTCCATGGATTGGTCTTGTGGCAGGATATGTCGTTGCCTGGCTATTGGGTTTAATCACCCCTGGTGCTCCGGCAGGGTTTGGGGTGCGGGAGATGGTTCTGATGTTTCTGTTGAAGGGCCTTGTAACAGAGACGGATTTACTTCTTGCCGTAGTTCTTGGCCGGGTTGTGACAATGGGTGGGGATGCCTTGTTTGGGGCAATGGCGTTCTTGTCCAATCCCAGGCGATAGCGGGCCGATGATATCCTGTTACCTGATTGAGCAATTTCACAGAAAAGAACTCCGTTTCGTCATTCCGGCGCAGGCCGGAATCCAGGAAACTCGCACACCCGGGAAAATCGCACAACCGCTGGATACCTGCTTCCTTAGGCATGACGAGAGGTTGCGGTCGAAATCGCACTTGGGTGTTAATTCTACTCCGACAGATAAATGAATATACTCACATCAACATTTTCATCAA
>DYMC01000224.1 GCA_020721745.1 Lentisphaera sp.
TTTTTCTAGGTTGAATGCAGCGAAGACAATTGGCCGAAGTGCTTGCAAAATACATTTCTGGGTCTATTTTACGCGCTGAAAAACAAAAAAGGATGATGGTCAAAAAGGCCATCACGGAATCAGGAAGAAGGCATCCAAGAAGGGGGGTCGGATAATTTCGCGTCGTCCTTCCAGAAGAAATAAAATCTCAGACAGGAGACAACGATGAAGAAGAAGAGGATAGCGGCCCAGCTCTACACGGTGAGGGAATTCTGCAAGACGCCCGAGGACATCGCCAAGTCCATGAGGAAAATCAAGGAGATAGGCTTCGAGGCTGTGCAGGTCTCCGGACTGGGGCCGATAGACACGGCTGAATTGAAGAGGATACTGGATGGCGAGGGGCTGGAATGCTGCGCGACGCACGAGTCCGGCAAGGCCATAGTCGAGGAGACTGGGAAGGTCATCGAGAAACTTCATGCTCTGGATTGCGCTTATACGGCGTATCCGTATCCGCACGTCCCCCTCAAGAGCTACGATGACTGTCTCAGGTTGGCGAAGGACCTGGAGAGGGCCGGAAAGGAGATGTCCAAGGAAGGCCTTGTGCTCTGCTACCACAACCACGCGATAGAGTTCGAGAAGTTCGACGGAAGGACTGCGCTGGACATAATCTACGGCGAGAGCGATTCCAAATGTCTGCAGGGCGAGATAGACACCTACTGGGTGCAGTTCGGGGGAGAGGATCCCGTCCAATGGTGCAAGAGGCTCGATGGCCGGCTTCCGCTTCTGCACCTGAAGGAATACGGTATAGTTGACAACAAGGTGACCATGGTTGAGCTGGGCAATGGAAACCTCGATTGGAAGAGGATAGTGAAGGCGGCGAAGAAGTCCGGGACGGAATGGTTCATAATCGAGCAGGACAGCTGCAGGATAGATCCTTTTGAATCGCTGAAGATCGGCCTGGAATACCTAGTCGAAGAGGTGAGATGATGTATTTCACTGGCTTTGCGGACGAGGCGGGTGCGGCGATAGACACACAGATAAAGGCGACCAAGGCGCTGGGCTGGTCCAATATCGAGCTTCGCGGAACCGGGCTTTCGGGCGATCTGGCGACGATGAGCGACTCCGACTTCGATATTCTGCTTGCGAAATTCGCAGACTCCGGGGTGCGCGTGAACTGTTTCGGGTCGGCGATAGCCAACTGGGGCAAGGACATCAAGGCACCTTTCGACGAGACGCTGAAGGATGTCGAGAGTTCCATCCCGAGGATGCGGAAACTGGGGACGAAGCTGGTCCGGATAATGAGCTACGCGATCAGAAGGGATCCTGTGAGTTGGCGGGTTCTTCCCGATGGGGAGCAATTCTTCGACGAGAGGGTTCGAAGATTGAAGGAGATAGTGAGGCGTTTTCTCGATGCCGGGATCACGCCGGTGCACGAGAACTGCATGAACTACGGGGGATTGTCCTGGAAGCACACGCTGCAGCTTGTCGAGGCGGTCCCGGATCTGAAACTGGTCTTTGATACTGGCAATCTGCCATTTTCAGAGGAGATGTCGGGGAAGCCTGGCGCGGACGGAAGAGTTCCGATACAGGACTCCTGGGATTTCTACTCTAGGGTGAAGGAGCATGTCATCTACGTCCACATCAAGGATGTCCGCGGCAATCCGGAGATGAAGAAGGGGGCGGTGTTTCCTTCGGGGCAGGAGTTTACTTTTCCTGGTGAAGGTCTTGGGAGCGTGCCGAGGATAGTCGAGGATCTTCTGCGTCGTGGCTACGACGGAGGCTTCTCGATGGAGCCCCATATGCAGATAGTCTTCCACGACCAGAACCAGAGCGCCAAGGACGAGGCGAGGTTCCAGAACTACATCGAATATGGCAGGCGCTTCATGAAGATAGTCGAGGATGCCAGGAAAAAGATTGCGGAGAAGAGGTGAGCGATGCCGTTTGTCATCGGAGGAATTGTGTTGGCGGGGCTGCTTTTTGTGGCGGTCATGTTCAACATGCTTGTCTCGAAGCGGAACATGGCGGAGAAGGCGTTCGCGACGATTGACGTGATGCTGAAGAGGCGTTTCGACCTAGTTCCGAATCTGGTTGAGACGGTGAAGGGCTACGCGATCCACGAGAGGGGGACGCTGGAGAAGCTTGTCGGGCTGAGGGCTCAGTCGCAAAAGGGCGGGATTTCGGACGACGAGAAGATCCGGCTTGGGATCGAGTCTTCGCCGGCGATATCCCGCCTGATGATGCTCTCGGAATCGTATCCCGACCTGAAGGCGAACGGGAATTTCCTGAATCTGCAAAGGACCCTGAGCGAGATCGAGGAGCAGATATCGGCCGCCAGGAGGGCCTACAACGCGGCTGTCACCGACTTGAACAACGCCTGCGAGATGTTTCCATCCAGCATTTTCGCAACGATGTTCGGATTCGGCAAGAAAGCCCTCTTCTCAGCCCCGGAATCGGAGAGGAGGAACCAGGAGGTCAAATTCTGACGAAATAGATGTGGTGAATGAAAATCTGATCGTCGCCGTCATCATTGGCATTGGATAGAGCAGTTCGGGGTCTGCCCCGAATGGCGCTCTGGGAGCCTGCATAGCGGCTTGACATCAAGCCATAGAAGCATTATCTCAATGCAATGTAAAAACAAGAGGTGCTGCAATGAACTTCAAGATGATACTGCCGCTTGCGTTCCTGGCCTTGGTCCTGGCCTCCACACCATGCATCGCCGAGGACATAAAACAAGACGACACCGCGACACAGACAACAGCCCAGCAAGAGCAGCCAGCAATCCGCGAATGCTCTCCCGGCTTCGAAAAAATCACCTCCACGACCATCTACGGCCCCCTCGGAATAGTCCTAAAGGCACTCGAAATCACCCTCGACAAACTCTACATCATCGCGGAATTCTGAGAAAACCGCCATCCCTTTGAGAGCAGAGGCTTGCCCGCCTCTGGCCCAAATTTCGCACTCTAAAAAACAACCTTGTTGATTATCAGCAACTTACGCAA
>DYMC01000225.1 GCA_020721745.1 Lentisphaera sp.
ACCGCCGCGAAGATCAGCAGCACCGGCTCCACCGTCCAGCGATGCCGTATCTCCATGAAGTTCATCGTGTGCGCGGCCCATATGCCAAGCACGAGCAGGGCGGGGAATATCATCTCCCTGCGCCAGAGCCTCTCCCTGTGGCAGAGATAGAGGCCAAAGGCAGTGAAGATGAGCAATATAACATAGATTGTCTTGTAGATGAGAAGATATGTTCTCGGATAAAATAGCCCCGTCTGGGGGTAGAACCACCAAAAATAAAAGGCCTTTCGGAAAAGGCCTTTTATAAAGTGAAAAGGTTCCCTTCTCACATAGTCCATCGCATATTTCCTGAATACCTCTTCGATGGCAATCTCATTTCCCTTGTTTGCATCTATCTCCGCCTGCATCTCGGGAGACTTTGTCGAGAGCACGAGGGTTCCATCGCCGTGGAAATGCCCCCCGCTCGCATTGGGATTGTTCCCCACCCAGAATGATTCCCATTTCGTGTTCTGTGAATAGACAGGCCTCCCGAATTGGATGTAGTTCCTGATTGTCCATGGTGTGTTTACGCCAACGAAGATCAAAAAAGACAATGCCGCGAACGACAGCCTTCGGCGAAGCGAAACCTCGCGCTTGAGCAGCAGGTAGAACAGCAGGCATATCGCGAATATGGGCGAGAAAGTCCCGCGGGTCAGAGTCGCCAGACCTCCTGCAAGTCCGGCCCAGAGGACTGACTTCTCGGACTTTTCAGACAATCCTCGGATGAATAGCAGAACGGTTCCATAGAAAAGCGGAAGATAGATGTTGTAATTGTGGATGTACTTGATGTTGTAGTAGAGCATGCCGGGATGGAGCGACACCAGTATCCCCGCCGAGAGAGCATAGCTCCTGTTGCCAGTGCATCTGGACGTGATGGCGTATATGAGTAGCGCGAATACTGTCATCGTCCCCATTTGCAGGAAGAGCAGAATCTCGCGGTGCACCCCGAAAAGCTTGTATATGAAGTAGATAAGCAGTGAATATCCAGGCGCTACAACTCCCTTGAAGTCCCCGTATTCCCTGAAATCCATGCTGTAGGTTCCTGTCTTTATCATGTTTTCAGCCAGGATTTCATATTCGAGCTTGCCAGGATCCAGGCGGGGATTCAAATACGCCAGCGCGGCTAGTTTCACAATTAGTGAAATCGTCACTATCGCAAGAATATGCCTTTTCAATGTCGTCATGACAGTATCTTGTCTTTCAGTATGGATATCCCGGCCGAGAGATTAAGTCCCAGACGGTTCAATGTCTTGATCCTCGCGAATTCCCTGATGATCTTTCCCGGCCTCATGTAGAATCTCCTGTAGGCCAGCTTCTGAAGCGCCATCAGATCATCGGCGGACAGGTCCGGAAGCCTGTGCACAGGCCCAGTGTGTATCCCGTAGTGGATGTAGTCCTCGTCAATTATAAGGCCAAGCTTCTTCAGCTGTTCATGCACCTCGCTGCGCGGATACGGTTTCAATATGTGGAACTTTGCAATGTCCGGATCAAGCCTGATCGCGAAGTCTATCGTCTGCAGGATGGTCCGGCGGTCCTCCCCGGGAAGGCCAATAAGGAAGAATCCCCACGTCTCAAACCCTGTCTCCTTGGCCATCCTGAATGCATCCTCTATCTGCGCAAGAGTGATCCCCTTCTGGATGCCGTCGAGAATACCTTGATTGCCGGATTCCACCCCTATCGCCACACTGTATGTCCCCATGTCCTTCAACGCCTGAAGGATGTCTCTCCGGACGAAATCAGCCCTGATGCCGTTCGGAAACGCAAAAAGGCATTTGATCCCGCGCCTCCTGACCTCGTCCCTGACCGCAAAAACCCTCTTCGGATTTGTTATGAAATTGTCGTCCCATATGTGTATCTCCGCCGCCGCATGCTCCTTGACAAGCATTTCAATTTCATCTACGACATTGATGGCTCCGCGACAGCGGAAACGTTTGCCATGTGCGAATTTCGCAGTGCAGAAACTGCAGTTGCCCGGACACCCCCTGCTGGTGATTATTGGAAAGGCCGGAGTCCTAAGGGCATCTGGATACCTGTATTTTCTTCCAGCTAGGAGTCTCCTTGATGGGAAGGGCAAGGCATCCAAGTCATCTATCATGGGTCTGTCAGGGGTCTCGACCGGAACTCCATCCACCATGTGGACGATTCCCTTTATGGAAGACATCTCGGTTTTCGTCTCAATGCACTTCACCAGTTCTGAAATTGTCTCCTCGCCTTCTCCTTTTACAGCAAAATCAAATACTCCAGCCTCCATGGCTTCCAATGGCATCAGTGTGGGGTGTATGCCCCCGATGACTGTTCTCGCCGAGCAGTTCATCTTTACAAGCGATGCAATCTTTACCGCATTTGCGTATGTAGGAGTGGTGGCTGTAATTCCGACCAGTCCGGGGGACTCACTCCCGAGAAGCTCCTTGAATTTCTCCTCCGTGAAGAATTCAGCATCAAAGTCGGCCATAATAACTTCGTGGCCGTCCCTCTCAAGAACGGAAGCGATGTATAATAGGCCAAGATGTGGATGGTCGGGCGGCTTTATCTTGCCATATATGCCGGATTGCGACGGGACTACTAGAAGTATTTTCATGAAGTTTATTAGTATGCTTATTCAGAATTTCAAAGATTGACGAGGATGTCAATGTCCTTGGTATAGCGTGGTTCGGTGTAGAACATTACCGCATGCGCCCCGACTATCAGATATTCAACGGCTTCTTCGTTGAATATTCTGAATATCTCTTTGAAGTCTTGGTTGACCGGCATTCTTGCCTCGTATTAAGTTCACTTCATCAATCATTTCCCATGAGGCCGCGAAAATAGCCTTCGACCCAAGTTTCTGCCAGAACTCCACATCGAATCTGCGGCCTTTCGAAATCTCCGATCTGCGGGAAAGCTTTTCCACAATTTTTTTTGTATCGTCTTCATACGGGAATATACAATTCGATGAGAAAA
>DYMC01000021.1 GCA_020721745.1 Lentisphaera sp.
CAGCAGATTCGCTTATATTTCAAGAAAAATCAGCTATATTTATTCAAAAACTCTGCGGCTCTGTGGTCATTCTTTTTGGTTGCGGCCACAGGCCGCCTTGGTAGTTGCTCTATGAGAAAACTTCTTAAAATTCCTGTCGTCACCGGCCCCACGGCATCCGGCAAGACGCGTCTCGCCATCGAGCTGGCGAGAAGATTCGAAGGGGAAATAGTTAGCGCCGACTCCCGGCAGGTCTACAAGGGAATGGACCTCGGAACGGGAAAGGATTTGTCCGAATACGGCGAGGTCAGACATCATCTCATAGACATCGTCCCTCCTTCGGATAGCTACAACCTGTCGCGATTCCGTGCCGATGCGATTTCCGCGATCTCCGACATATCATCGAGGGGACACCTGCCAATAGTCTGTGGAGGCTCCACCCTGTATATAGACTGCCTGCTGTCGAAATACGAGCTTCCGGGAACGGATTCCGACGCGGAAGAGAGGCGGAGGCTGAAGTCGCTCGATTGCGCCGAGCTGCTGAAGATTCTAGGCGAGGAACTTCCTCCCGACGAGGCAAGTAACAAGAACCGCATCGTCCGGAGGATAGAGCGGAAACGGACAGGAGACAGAACTGCGGATGAATTCCCGTTCGCCCCCGAATGGCTGGTGATAGGGGTCCTGCGGGACAGGAAGGAGATACACCGGGCTATAGAGAAGCGCCTGAGGGCGCGGCTTTCCGATGGGATGATTGACGAGGTCCGCAGGCTCCACGATGGAGGCCTCGGATGGGAGAAGCTCGAATACTTCGGCCTCGAATACAAATACATCGCCATGTTCCTGCAGGGAAAAATCACTGAAACCAAAATGTCCGACACTCTTCTCGCGAGGATAAGGAACTTCGCACGCCGTCAGGACATCTGGTTCAGAAAGATGGAGCGAAGCGGGCATCGCATCCACTGGATAAGGGACGGGAATGCGGAAACCGCGACGAACCTCGTCGGAAGATTCATCTCCGGCGAGGCAATTCCTGCGCCAGACATCAGGCTCTCGGAAATATTCTATTGAGCCAATCGCAAAACGACAATCCTGCAAGATCGGTTAAGATACTCCTGATTCCGTGATGACTTTTTGAGCCACCACCCTTTTTTCAAGCTTCACGATGCGAGATACTCCCCGAGATGGCATTTTCAAGCCTCACGGCCGAAAAAATCATTTCCCGAGTCCGTTTCCACCTCCTTTCCCGCAGCGCGGGTGTGAAAATCCGCTATTTCCCCCGAAACAGGGCTCGATCCCATCCGGCCAGCTTTTTCACCGGCCTCAGGACGATACAGTTCGTCCTGATGATGGGGAACGGCCGCCCTACTGTTGGCGGCCAGGAATGTCCGCCCTACTTCTTGCGCACGCGTAAAAGTATCTCGGGCGTGTCCTTCTGGCAGTGCTGGCTCCCCGGACTGAACTCGCAGTTCATCATCATCAGCCAGAGATAGGAGCGCAGCACGTTCTGATTGGATATCTCAGGCTCGTCGCTGCCGAGCCTGATGCTGTTCAGCCTCCTGCCTGGTCCTGAGGCTCTTCATTATCGCGCCAGCCAAGGCCAGCCCCCCGTTGGGAACAATCGCCTAGTCGGTCCCCTGGAGCTTCAGGTTCATTTCTTACCTGTTTGCTTATGTGCTAAAATTTCAATTTGTTCATCGTAACACATTATACAACAACTAGCTATAAAAGCCAAGCCCCTCGTAGCATCTTTTTTTTATCACTTTTTCAGGTATGAATCAATCCACATCTTGGCATCCGTCGTTTCCAACGACAAAAACGGAGGCTGGACGCTATTGATACGACATTTCAGTTGTATTTGCCCCTGTGGCTGGATGCTGGAATCCGCCATGGGTTATGGGGTGGTGTTCAATCCTCGACGTGTTGTTGCCGAGAGAGGGCATCGGCCTTCTTCAGGGCGTTTTTGGCCGCGTGGAAGTCGCCGAGCATGAAGAGGATATTTGCGGTTTCGCGGATGATCGCGGGGTGGTTTGGGCAGGCCGAGAGCGCGGCATCGGCGTGCTGCAATGCCTGCTGTTGATTGCCGCAGACTCGATAGAAGGATGCGTAGAAGCACTGCCTTCTGGCGTTGTGCGGATAGGTTCGGGTGTCTCTTTGGATTGCATGATGGATGATTTTCATGTACGATTCGAGGCCGTCGCCGCGATTTTTCCTCATACAGACATTTTCGCCGTAGTATTTTGCCATTCTCGTCAATGCTTCGTGGCGCCAGGGTTCCCTGCAGTCCAGCGCCGCTGCGAACTTCGCGAGCGCGGCGGTCGGATTGTCTTTTTCAGCCGCCGATTTGGCGCCGGCGATTGCGATGGCTGTTTTTATCGGCGCGAGATTCATGGCGAAGAGCAGGATGACGAAGATGGATGCGAGCAGTGATGCGCTTATTGCGTTGCGTCTGCTTTGTGCCGGGAGTGGCTGCGGGGCTGTCTCCTCTCCGCTTATGAAGGCTATGAATGCGAATAGGGGCAGGAGCGATGAAATCGTATTGAAGACGAAGAGGCTGTTGACCCCGAAGGCGAGCATAGCGGATGCGGCAGTGGCCCTCTGCAGTGTCGAGAGTGGCCGGCGAGGGGCGAGGACGCATGTCGAAATGGCGGCGACACCTATGGCCGTGAATAGAATCATGCCTGCCGGACCTGCCGAGACAAGCCAATAGAGGAAGGAATTGTGCGGGCGGTCATACCAGGGGTCCTTGTCGGCCAGGGCTGGATCGAAGAACTTGATCGCGGCGCTGTCGAAGTGTTCCTGCCCCCATCCGAGCAGTGGACGATCCAGGAATGCCCTGGCGGCGATTTTCCAGAGCGAAATCCGCAGGCTTATCGTCGGCTCCGAGAGTCTGTATGAGAAGATTCTCCATTGCCCTGATTCCAATCCGGATTTTTCATTCTGCCGTGCGGAGGCCCCGGCGAAGTCCTGGGGAAGAATCATGGCTCCGGCGACAATGGCGGAGGAGATGAGAATGGCAACCGCGAAAGATATTGGCAGGACATTTTTTTTGCAGAATAGCAGGAGAGCGTTGTTGTTCTTGTCCGCGCCTTTGACGAGCAGGCGGAAGACCGCGATGGACGGCAGCGCGACGAGCAATGCGACGAAGGCGGATCTGGTGCCCGAGAGAATTATCACCAGGATGTGCAGGGCGGCGTCGGCGACTAGCAATGTTTTGAACGTATTGTTTTTCGAGGAGAATGCGAGATGCGTGCAGAAGAAGACATGGACGAGGAGATATGAAGCGAGGTAGGCGGAGTTCCCGAGGATTGCGTTGACGCGTTCGGGGCTGCCCGGATTGTATGCGATCATGTTGGCCATGCAGATTGCCGTGCTAGTCAGCACGGACAGGATGGCGAATCTCCTCCAGACTGCGGCGGACGAGAAGATATCCACCGCCATGATCAGGAAGAGGAGGATGTGCAGCCATGTGGCCAGTCCTTCCATCCTGGTGAAGTCCGAGTGGAGGCTTTTCACGAACCCCAATCCCAGGATGTCGGCGAGGATGATGACGGTGATGAAAGCCGCTGTCGAGGCGAGTGCTGCATTTTTGTGGAAGGGGTTTAGGTTTTTCGGAGGGCCGGTCCAAAGCCAGACGAGGAAGGCTGTTTCCGTGAGTATCCTGAAATAGAAGCATTTGCCCGTGCTGTATGGACGGTATAGGAATGACGGGATTGCGATTGGGATGAGCGCGTATGCGCATATGAGCCATGTGCATGCATTTGGCGGCAGGATGTTCATTTTTCAGCCCATGCTGTTTCGAAGTTCGTCTTTCTCGATGCTCCATGCCTGTGCAGTCTCCCTGCTGATTTCTCCGGAAGCGACCATCTCCGCGAGGGAACTGCCCATCGTCTTCATCCCGAGGGTGCTTCCGGTCTGGATGGCGGAAGGAATCTGGTGTATCTTGTTCTCCCTGATCAGCGCCTTGACGGCCGGGGTGGCCAGGAGTATTTCCACAGCCAGGGATCTTCCTTCCCCGTCGTCCCATGGGACAAGCTGCTGGCTGATGACGAGCGACAAGGAGCCGGCGAGCTGTGTCCTGACGAGGTCCTGTTCGTTGGACGGGAATGATCCGACGATTCTCGATATTGTGTGGACGGCTCCGGAGCTGTGCATGGTGGCCAGTGTCAGATGGCCGGTCTCCGCAAGTGTGAGGGCTGCGCGCATGGTCTCGTTGTCGCGCATTTCTCCAATCATTACCACGTCCGGGTCCTGGCGGAGGACTCTTCTTAGCGCCTCGTGGAAGCTTGCCGTGTCGTGCCCGACCTCTCTCTGGGAGACGAAGGCCTTTATCGGGGTATGGACGTATTCGATCGGGTCTTCGATGGTGAACATGTGGCATTCGCGTTCTATGTTTATCTTGTTGAGCAGGCTTGCGAGCGTGGTGGTTTTTCCGGATCCGGTGGCGCCGGTGACCAGGACGAGCCCTTTCTGCATGGCGCAGACCATGCTGCAGATGTCCATGGGCACCCCGAGTTTTTCGAGGGGGAAGAATTCCGAGGGCAGGAGCCTGATCGCCAGCGATGTCCTGCCAAGCTGTCTGTATGCGTTGATCCTTATCCTGCGGCCGCCTTCCAGGTTCATCGCCATGTCGCATTCGCCTGTCTTCCTGAAGTCAGCGTGGCGTTTTTCGCCGAGAAGAGCAGATGTGATTGCCTCCATCTCGTCAGCGCTTATTGGTTCGGGGCATTTTGCCGAGGGCTCCAGCCTTCCGTGTATTCTTACGTATGGCCTGACCCCTGCGCTCAGGTGCATGTCGGATGCATTTGCTTCAACCAGAGTGTCGAGCAGGGATGAAATGTCGTCAATCATTTTGGATCCTTGATCTTGAGTTTATCTTTCTGATATTTTTCGATGGTTTCGACGATCATGCGGCATTCCTCCGCGGATTTGCGGTCGCCGTTTTTCTCGAATATCTCGTATGCCCTGAAGTAGAGTGTCTGGGACTGTGCGAACTTGTTGTTTTTCATGTAGGCTGTCCCCAGGTTGGCGCATGCGGCTGGTATCCAGTGCGCGTCCTCGAAATTTTTCATCTCTGGCGATGAGAGGGATATTTCGAGCATTGATTCCGCATCGGCATATCTGCCCATCCGTATCAGGATTTCTCCTGCGAGGGCGAAGCTGCGGCATTCGGAGTTTGAGCGAGGGTTCTCCTGCATGGGCTGGAGCATGGCCAGAGCCGAGCTGTATTTGCCCATCTTCGCGAGGCAGCGCACGCAGCCCAGTTCGGCTTCCTGCGCCAGTTCAGGGTCGAGGGATATGTTCGTCAGGCGCTGGTAATTTTTGAGCGCCGCCAGGAAATCCCCTTTGCTCTCGAGGGCGATGGCGTTTTCTATGGAGAAATCCTTGCCGTCCTCCCGGATTCCGGACGGGGTGTCCTGATCGCGGAATGCGGAGCATGATGCAAGGAGTATGGCGAATGCGATGGCGGACCGCCATCCGCGGGAGAATATCCCCGCCTTGCCCCGCCGCTTGATTTGTGCCTGCATGTCTGGCCTCGCTGCGCTAGTTGTTGTTTTCCAGTGCATTCCAGAAGAGGGAGGATCGGTCCTCGTCGAAATATTCCTTTATTTCCTGTCTTCTCTGTTCAGACTCGGATTTCTTGCTCTTGACGTTTCCTTCGTTGACGGCATCCAGGACATCGGCGGGAGTCCGCGTGTCAACGGACCAGGCGCGAAGTTTGTTCTTCATGCGCTTCAACAGAGGGTCTGACGGATTGTAGTGGAACGGCTTGGCCAGTTCCCAGTCGTATGTCACCCCCATGGCGGGGATGTCTCCGTGGGCGGACGGGTGCTGGCTCATTCTTTTCAGGAATTCCTGCGTGCTGTCCTTGGCTTCCTGCGGAGTTGTCAGCACGAATGGCCGTATGACGACCAGTATTTCCGCCCTGGTTCTGGTCTCCTTGTCTCTGTTGAAGAGGTCGCCTATGAGCGGAAGGTGTCCGAGGACGGGAAGAACGTTCGCCTTCCTCTCCAGGTCCTCATCTATCAGGCCGCCTATGACGACGGTGTTGCCGTCCATGGCGTGCACGGTGGTTGTAAGTGACTGCTGGTCTATGTCCTGCGATATGAAATATCTTGTTTCGGAAGCCTGTGCCAAGGCATCGTCGCCGGCATCCGTGGTTCCCCCTGAATATGTATTGGTCTGTTGCTGCCCGAGTTTGGAGCGTTCCTGGAGCAGCCGTATTGTCACGCTCTTGTCGGCGTGTATTCTCGGGGTGATCAGAAGAGATACCCCGATGTTTCTGCGCGGGGCTTCGATATCCCAGTTTGTGGTCGGGATATATCCTTCGTCTGCTGCGCCGGGAATATATGTGGTGGTGGATTCGGCTTTTTCCAGGACGGTGGTCTCGGTTCCCACGAATATGCGCGAAGCCTCGTTGTCCGCGACGAGGAGGTTTGGTGTGGCGAGCCTGCTTATTCGTCCCTGGTTCTCGAGCATTTGGAGCCTGAACTTCACATGGTCTGATATTACGTTCAGGATTGCCGCCTGGCTGTCCACTCCGCTTCCGGCCGGCACAAGGGTCTCGGTGTTTGGCAGTATGAGCTGTCCTCCTTGCGGCATGGTCATGAGGCCGTTCGCGAATCCGCCCGTGGCGTTTCCCGTTGTCCCAGTATCGAAAAGGAAATCGAGTCCTCGGGCGTTGGTGTCGTCAAGACTGACGAGCAGCACCTTCACCTCCAGGAGGACCTGTGGAGAAGGCTTGTCGAGTTTCGCTATGAGTTCCTTGATCTGCCCGAGGGATGTCGGGTCTTCCGAGCGCAGGAGGAGGGTATTGGATCCTGGAAGGGCGGAGATGTAGACAATTCCCGGCTGGCCCGTGAGCTTGTATAGGTTTGAGAGCTTCTCCTGCTGTATCAGAGCCTGGATATCTTTGCGGGTGAGCAATCCGTCCAGTTTTTTTCCCTTGTCGCCGCTCGATTGTCCGGCTTCTTTGCGGGAGTCGCCGCTGTCGCTGCGCGTGCGCATCGTCCTTTCTCCACTGCTGTTGCTTGAGCCGATGGTGGTGCTGCTGCTGTTCTGGCCGTCCCCGTTGTTACCGTCCGAGCTGTTTTCCTCCATGAAGTCGAACATTGCCCTGTTGTGTATGAGGTCCATTCTGTCGAGGGCGCGCTGGATTTTGTTGAATTCGTCTCCTGATTCTTCATCGGGTGGCATCCATATGACCCGTTCCATAAAGAGTTCCTGGATTGCCTCTCCGACATCCACGGCCGAGGGATAGAGGATTGTGACGGACTCGACGGCCTCGTCGTTGTATATCTTCAGGTTGTCCTTGATCTCATCGAGTGTTTGCACATGGTATATGCCGCTGTCTTCGACCAGGCGATACCACAGGCCGTGTGTGCGGCATATTGCATCTAGTGCATCCATGCACCTGATGTTTTGTATGAAGATTGAAATTTTTGTCGCCGCCGCCTTGCTGCTGACCACGATCGGGCGTGCGCAGGATTCGCTGAGCATGCGGCACACATCGCTCATTGACGAGTCTGTGATATTGAGGGTTTTTATGACGCGCCCTTTCTCGATTTCATCGCCTTCCCCGGGCGCCGCCATGCTGCATAGGCATGGCAGTGTGGACAGGCAAATTGCCGCAACGGTTTTTGCTATCATTGTCTGGGGTGTTCCTTTCATCTTAGGATTATTAGTTTGTCCGGTCTTTTCTTCAGCGTGGTCTCGACTTGCTGTCCGCTTATCTTTTTTATTTGCAGGTAGATTTCCTCGGAGGGGTTTACCCCCTGCTGTCCGTAGACCTCCGCCGGATCGAGCCTGATGGTGTCGCCCTCCCTTACGAAGAAGGATCTGCCGCTGGCCGTGGCGCTTATCGCGGCTATCGCGGAGCCGTCCTCTGTTTCGACTATCCCGCTCACCTTGAGGCCGCGAAGCATGGCCGGGGCTCCGGAGGGGGTCCATTCATCCAAGTCGCTCGAGCCGTAGTCGAAGGGGCTGTTGTCGGGCATCTGAACATCGTCTTTCTGCATCGGGGGGGCATCTTTTCCGGGGATTGTCTTGGTGCCGGGCTTTTCGGCGGCATGTTTTTTTGTCCCGTCTTCCGGCGGCGTGGCTGTCTTTCCGGCCATCGGCTTGTCCGGATCTGCCTGGTCCGCCGTTTCTCCCGACGTGGGCGCCACGAGGAGCATCATGGCGGCCATGGCCAGGGCGAATGGTGTGTTTACCTTGATTTTCATCTTCAGTGTTGTCCTGTTGTTGCGGCTACGAGAGCTATGAAGAAAGCGATATAGACGAATCCGACTATTCCCCCGACCACAACGAACAGCGCGGGCTCGATGAGTTTGGACAGCAGCCCTATTCTTTCCTTGAGTTCCAGTTCGCTGAATTCTGCCACCCTTGCAAGGCTCTCGTCCATGTGTCCGGTGTTTTCACCCACGGTTACCATCGCCTCGGTGAAGGGCGAATACCTGCCTATTTCCGTGGCGCGGATTCCGGTCGAGAGGGGATGCCCCTGCTTCACCAGGCTCTTTATCTTTCCGATTTCATCGCGGTAGTGCATGTTGCCCACGGATCCGATGGTGAATTCGAGCGCATCCACTATGTTTATGCCGCTGGAGAGGAGTATGCCCATCGTCCGTCCCCATAGAGCGTTGGCCGATGAAGCGAACGCCTTGCCTAGCAGAGGGATGCGGAGGGAGAGCCTGTCTATCTCGATTCCGATCTCTTTGTTTCTCCGCCCCAGGACCACAGCGGCCACGGCCAGGGCTGGAACGATCAGCAGATACACGCCGTAGTCCTGGAGGAACGCGGACACGTCCACCAGCGCCTGTGTGATGGCGGGCAGCTTCCCGGAGCGGGCGCTGATGAACTTTATTATCTTGGGTATCACCTTGTGCATCAGGAAGATGACGATGCCAACGGTTGTGGCTATTACTATGGCAGGATACACCATGGCCTGTATCATGTTTCCGCGAAGTTCGCGGCGGCCTGCCATCAGAGACGCCGCGTAGTCGCACATCCTGTCCACGGAGCCGTTCGCCTCTCCGGCGGCGATTAGCCCGATGATGACATCGCCGAGGAAGCCGGCTTCTTTCCTGAGCGCCGCCGTCAGTGTGGAGCCATCATGCACCTTGTTGGCGACGCAGTAGAGGGCGCGCGAGAGCATGGCCGGGCTTTGGGCCGCGACGGTCCGAATGGCGCTCAATATCGGCACGCCGGCGCGCAGAAGTGTCCCGAGCTGGAGCAGCGCCTGTTCTGTTTTTTTCCGTGGGATCATGTATCCGGCCATTGTCTTTTCGGTGTCTGAGCGCTCCCGCAATGTCGCGTAGGCGGGGTTGGCCGTCCTCTCCTTCATCTCCTCTATCTTGAGTATGATGAGTTTGCGCTTCTTAAGGTCTCGCTCGACATCCGCGGCTGTCTCTGCGGTCGCGATTCCGGTGTCTTTGCCGCCATTGGACTTGATGGTGTATTTATAGACGGGCATTTTCTACCTCGCTATCTCCGCCGGCATGTGTTTATTTGTGGGTTCATATGACATCCCTTACTTCCTCGACGGTGGTCAGGCCGCGCAGTATCTTGGATGCGCCGTCCCTCTTCAGGTCCGGCATCCCGAGCTGTCCGAACGCATAGTCCGCAAACTTGAATTCATCCTCGCCGCCGAGTATCATCCTGCGTATGGTTTCGTCAACCGCTATCATCTCGTAGATGCCCGTCCTGCCGGAGTAGCCGCTGCCCCCGCAGAACTGGCATCCCACTGGTTCCGGGACATTGGCAGGCGATGCTGCGTCCCACCCGAAGAAATCCCGCTCGTCGGCGGTGGCCGGGCGCTGCTTCACGCAATGCCTGCACGGCATCCTCACAAGACGCTGGGCGATGGACAGCTTCATGGTGGATGCCACAAGAAACGGCGCGACACCCAGATTCACAAGCCTGGTAAGCACGCCCGCCGCATTGTTCGTGTGCAAAGTGGACAGCACGAGATGTCCGGTCAGGGATGCCTTCACCGCGATGTCTCCGGTCTCGGCATCCCTGATCTCGCCGATCATCATTATGTCCGGATCGTGGCGCAGGACGCTGCGGAGCGCCCTGTTGAATGTGACTCTTCCGTCGTCTGCGTCTATCTTGATCTGCGTAACTCCCTCTATCGGGCTCTCGACAGGGTCTTCGATGCTGACGATGTGGTGGTCTCCATTCTTGCGCAGGTGGCGGAGAGCCGCATAGAGGGTGGTCGTCTTGCCGCTGCCGGTTGGTCCCGACAGGAGGATTATCCCGTTGGGCTCGTCAAGAGCCCTGAGGAAGATTTTCAGGTGGGCGCTGTCCATTCCAAGATTTTCCATGGACTCGAGGGAGTCGTCCGTCCCCTGGGTGAGGATGCGCAGTGTCAGATGCTCGCCGTAGAGCGATGGTATGGTGGCGACTCTGAGGCTTATGTCGTCTCCGGAAAGTTTCATCCGGATGTTCCCGTCGAGAGGGATTCTCTTCTCGGCTATATCCAGGCCCGCCATTATCTTAATGACGGAGACGAGCTCTTTGAGAGGCTCATGCGCTATCCTGCGGTCCGTGCGTATTCTGCCGTCTATCCTCATGCGTATGGTGCCCTCGTCGCGGGATGGGTGGATATGGATGTCCGATGCCCTGAGCTGTATTGCGCGGCTCAGGAGCCGTTCGAAGAGTCCGGTCGCCGTGTTCGCCGCCCCGGCGCTGCTCAGATCGGGGTAGTATCTCCTCAGCGCCTTTTCGAAGATGTCGCGGTCTTTGGGCATTATCATTTCGGTCCGCAGCCCGCTTATGCGTTCGACATGCTCTATCGCCGAAATGTCATCTGGATCCCTGACGGCGACCTGGACCGTGTCGTTGTGGATGGCAAGTGGCAGTATTCCCAGGCGTCTGGCCAGTGCGCCCGGCACGATGTCTATTGCCTTCTGGTCTATTATGATTCTGCCGACGTCTATCTGCTTCATGGTGTGTCGCCTTTTTGCTGGAAGAAGATGGTCATGTCGAAGCTCATTGCCAGGATTCTCTGTGTTCCATCGGAAGCCGTTATGCCATCTGCGTTCTTTTCAATGGAGAAGTTGTTGATTTCTATTGATTTGCTGATGCCGTCCATCTCCCTGAGGAATCCGAGCAGGCTGCCATAGCCCCCATATAGCTTGTAGCGGTATTTTCTCCTCCCTATGCCAGGAAGGATATTCTTTGCGGGGGGCTCCAGGGCGTTTTCGTCCGGGGTGGTCTTCCTGCTGCTTCCGGCAGCGGCTTTGCCCTGGATTTTGCCGTCGCCGCCGTCGCCATGTATCAGTTCTTCGCTGCCAAGTGCGAGTTCGTTGTTTGTCACCAGTTTCCTCACCGTGTTCAGAATGTCCGGCAGTTCTTCGGCATCCGCGAGGAAGCTCAGTCTGGTGCTTTCCGCCTTCTCCTTCCAGGTCTCTGCGCTCTGGCCGAGCTCCCTGGACTGCTCCTCCAGGTCGCTTACCTCCTGCGCATCCGCGGCCTCCGAAGGCATCTTCTTCGAGAGGGCCTTCACTTCCGCGGCGAGAGGTCTCGATAGGGTTCTCGAGAAGAACAGCGCGGTGGAGAGGCTGATTCCTGCGCCGATCAATATGCGCGACATGAGACTGGTCTTGTCCCAGAGTTCGGAGAACTCCTTTTTCCATGCCAACAGTTGCTTTTTCATGTGTTCATCCCCCTCCAGCTGTCACGACACACCTGAAGCTCATCTCCTCCCCGTCCTTCTTCCGCTTCAATCCTTCGGAGAGGAGTGTCAGCCCTTGCCCGGAGAGGCGTTTGTGAAAGTCCGAGATGAAGAGGGCAAGGTCCTTCTGGTGCAGGGTTTCGCCATCTATGGAGACCCGTGCCCCGTCGTGGGCGATCCTGTTGATCCTCGTGTATCTGAGCCTGTATCGGGAGAGAAGGCCGAGCACGGCCATGAGGTCCGGCGGCACCCTTTTTGAATTCTCCAGGAACTCGACTGTCTCCCTGCACGCGGAAATTTCTCTCCTGCTGTTCTTTATCTCCGCCGTCAGGGTGTTTTTTCTGGCGATCAGTTTTTCCTCCTCGGCGATCGCGGAGGATATGTGGCGCTTGGCCGCGTGCAGCTGCACAAACTGGACCGCGAGGGCAAGGATGGTCGCCGCGATCATTGCGACGCATATGTATGTTCCGGTTGTCCTTGGATCCCTCTTTGGTGGTTCTGGGGCCGCGAGGGCGAAGTCGGAGTCGGGACGGTTTGTCCGGGCGGAGTCTAGGATGTCGAAGAGTTCATCGAGGCATTCCTCGAATTTGGATTCTCTCGCCTTCTCCGTCTTGAGCGCTTCTGCGATGCTTTCCGCAAGGCCGTCCTGCTCGTCTCCGACGACCAGGAGCCGCAGTGCTTTCTCCTGGAATTCAGGAAGTCTTTTCCCGAGTCGTTCAGCCATTTCCTCCGGTTTGAGATGGGTGTGTCCGAAGGGCAGGTTTCTCAGTATCATTCCCTTGCCGCCGGATGGCGGCATGAAGGCCAGCGAGTTTTTTTCGAGCACGAAGATCAGCGACTCGGAACGGTCCCTCGAATTCTTCAGATGCCAGGCGCAGACGAGCATCTGCAGCGATGATATTCCCTTCAACTGGACACCCGCGTGGGCGAACTGTGTTGCGAAGTTCGCAAAGGATGCCTTCGGGATTGATGCGGCTACGTAGTGCTTCGGGCCGGGCAGGTCGGGCATCTGGGTGCTTCTGGCCGGATTTTGTTCCGGGTGCCATTGTTCAGCCCGCAGGAAGACCGGGCGTATCTCCTCCGGTTCGACTCCGCTGGCCGACGAGCATTCCCACGCGACAGCGGCGAGCATATCCTCGAATTCCATCTGCTTGTCGCTTTCCACGGTGACCTGGAGGATATCCGCCGGCACCACGACGCTGGATTCGGCGCAGTTCCGGATTCCGTGCATCTCGAGCACGTCGAGCGGAATCGAGTTGAAATCGGAGGCCGGGATGCGGGGCGGGCGGATTCCTCCCGCCTCTCTCAGCCGCACATGGCAATGTGTCTGCGTAAAGATGAGGCCGATGGCGTCGTGTCTATTTTTTCGTCCGAACATATTTTCTTCTCCTCAAAGGCAAATCAGTCCAGCGAACTGGTCAGATATATTGTTATTTGATTGGATCCAGGTTTAAGATTCACGTCAAGCACCGACGACTGGAATTTGTTGATGTATTCTCCGGTGTTTATCTCGTAGAACCCGTAGGCATAGAGCTTCCTGCTTCCCGGCGCAAGACCCAGCTCTTTCTTGAAAGTCACCGACGAGTTCGATGGGTTCCATTCCACATTCGATATTGTCAGTTCCGATTGCGCCAATTTCCGCCCAAGTTTTTTTTTGGTGTCGTCAATATCAGGATAGAACACCGCGACACGCAGTCTGTTCATGCGGCTAGTGCCCGTCATGCACTTCCATACGATATGGTTGTCCGCCGTTCTTGCTCCCGCCGTTTTTACCCAGACTGGCTCCGACGACCCGCTATGCGGGATTATCCTTTTGCAGCGGAAATTGTAGTATGGGGAGCTGCCGTAATCTCTCTCGTCTCCGACAGCATAGTTTGTGCTCGCAACCCAGTCCGTTTTCGAGCCGTCCCCTGTGCCGAGATATTCCCATACGAGCTGATTGTCCGTGGTTTCGTCGCCGACGGATGAGGTATTCCATGCGGGGGCCGAACTTCCGCTGCTGCCCGTGTATGCTTCAGCGACAGAAATGCACCTGAATCTGTATCCGCTCTCCTTGATTTCGTCCCCTGCGCTGTATGAATGTCCGGCCGCCCAGTCGCCAAGTGACGAAACATCGTCCGCGCCTTGAGGAGGGGTCAGCGGGGAATCCGCGTAGAGTTCCTCCTTGACCATCAGGAAGACTGTCAGGCTGCATTTTGCGAGTTCCTCCTCGAAGGCGAACTCCAGATCGTTCTCGTTCCATGACGAGCCGCCCGTTGCGGAGTCGGAGCCCAGGCTTCGGATTCCGTATATCGTGTCTCCGGCGGCGGCATCCTTCCATGTTCCATCGCTCTTCTGTATCTGCCAGTCATTCCCCCAGCCGTCAACGATATCAGTGCCTGTGTAGTAGTATGGCCCGCTCCATCCGCATTGAAGGCTTACGTCAGTCCCCCCGGGAAGAGATGACCATGCTGTTCCAGTCTCGGGCCATGCGCCGGCTCCAGTGAAATCGAATGAGACAAGCCCTGTCTTCACATTGGAATTCACCAGTGCAGCATCAAAAATCTCGGCAAGGACTTTGCCCTCGTCCACGCTGATGACAATTGGAAGGCGCCCCATGTCGGAAATGAAGCGTGTCGCGCCGCCGCCGTCGCCCTCGACCGCATCGCGGACGGCATTGCCCAACTGCGTAGTTTTTTCCACTCTGGGTTCCTCGGTCGCGTCTCCGATCATCGAGACGGTGACGGACGCGACGACGGCCAATATGCCGAGGACGACCACAAGCTCCATCAGTGAAAAGCTCTTCCTATTTGAATTCACCGCTCTTGTCTTCCTTTATAGATAATGCTGTAAAAACCGCTAGACTGCCGCTTTCAAATGCACACGCACGCCAAAGCTGTGAACTCCGACATGCTGCGCCGAATCTAGGCTGGACACTCCTGTCCTATATTTTTCGAGTTCGAACCCTTGCCGCAACATGGCGCTACCATGTCGCCAAAGGCAATAATCTTATCACCGTGTCATCATCGCCCTTTGCAATGTCGCCGTTTGAATCGGGGGCTCTCGTGGTGTCCAGTGTCTTGTCCGGTCCGGTGCACACGAGGGCGATCCTCTTTTCCTTGTCGCTTCCGCTCGACGGCATAAGCACGCGGTAATAGCCGCCGTATGGATCCTTCACAACCGGGATTGTCACCGATGTTGTTGGCGCTGCATCCTCGGCCTGTCCAGGTTTTGTCGCCAAGTCCGATGCATCCATCGTAATCTTGCCCTCCTTGGCGAGATACGGCCCGCGCCGCCCGATCCCCGTTTCAGCGTCATAATCCGGGTATATGATGGTGGTGACCGCGCTGTTCGGATGAGTCTGAGACATGAGAGGCCATAGTCCATAGTCGGAAATGTCGGTCAGTTTTGTCGTGCTCGACTGCACACCGGTGTCGGAGCTGAATCTTCCGAACGCGGCCTGTATGTCCTGCATCTCGGTCTTCATCACCTTTTCCCTGGCATCGTCCTGGACGTTGCTGAAGTTGGGCAGGACAAGAGTCACCAGCACGCCGAGTATGGCGACAACTATCAGGAGTTCGATAAGTGAAAACGGTTTTCTCTTTGCAATCTCGCTCCTGGCGGCATTCTCTTTCATCACTGCATCCCTCAAATTAAATTCATGATTTATGAACTCCTACAAATGGATTTCCGAAAAGAGGCCCGGGGACATCTCCCCGGGTTGTGCCACCCATTTTCCCTTTGACGGTTACGGATTGAGCGAGCCGCATTCCGGGCAGGCTGTTCCGACCAGCTTTGCCGGGTCGTTCGCGCCATTGGCCGTCGCGACCTTGAAGAAGCAGATGTAGTATCTGAATTCTTCGGCGCCTGGCCATGGGCATTTGCCTTCGAGGTCAATCTGGACCTTCGATTTGTCCTTCATCGCTGTGCCGTCGGCTTCATATCCCTGCTCCCAGTCAACCGTCGTGGCGACAAAGAGCGGGATTATGACGTGTGTGGCATCGGCAATCTCACGAAGATTTTTGCCGTCAATGGTGAGATCACTGCCGTCATCGTTCCAATTCTCCGTGGCGGTGTTTTTGACCTTCGCGACGACAGGCGTTGCCGTCGTTATCGCCGTGGCGGCATCTGTTCCGTAAGCGAGGCTCACTATCCCGGCAGCGTTCAGGGACGCTCTTTCCTCGGCCGTGAGGGGTTCGATTGTCGTCCTGGCTGCGGTTTCAAAGTTCTCTTCCGTATCGTCAACCAGGCTGTCCATGGCGGTTGTCGCCGTGGTGCTCGGGAGTCCGGTGTGCATCCCTGTCGGGTAGACACCGTTCACCTGATTGAACATCTTGACGTAGCGGAGGGTTCCGTATTGATTGTAGTCGCAGGCGGTATCCTTCGCCTCGGTCTCGACATCCGTGAAATACGGGAGAATCAGCGCCGTCAGAGCGGCCATGATTCCGATCACGATCAGCAGCTCGATAAGAGAAAACATCTTTCGAGTTGCCACGACTTTCCTTCTGAATCCAATTCTACTCATCTTGGTTTCCTTTTGTTGATTTTTGTTGTTTCTTTCGCCGGCGGCGGAATGCCTGGCGGCGTTTATCCTAATGTCCACCCACAGGACTTGATATTTCCATGCTTTTCTACCGGGCCACTCCCCGGCTCCATGTGTCATTGTTTTCCGTCCACCTCCTTTTTTTGTTTATGTTTTTTGTTTAAACCTGCCGTCGGAGCCGCCGGGTAGTCCGACACGAAGCGGTATTCCCTGCCGCAGCGTATCAGAATCTCCTTCTGTCCTCTTTTCAGGAAGCGCATGCTCACGTCAAGACTTCCAAAGCCGTTGTGCTTGAAAATCTTCAGGAACAGGGAGTGGAGGCACTCGGCGGCCTTTTCAAGCTCCGTCTTTGGCTGCTGCACTCCCGCTGGCGATTCAATTTTCTCGTTCATGGCATGTCCGGATTTAATTTTTTGCAGGCTCTGTCGTCAATCCCTTTTTTCTCCTTGCACTTGCACACGATGCAGTTCCCCCCGCAGCCGCAGGAGCAGGCTGTTCCAGCGTGTTGCCGGGAGGCCGGCGCACCCTTCGCGCCCCCCAGCATGCCGGTAATCCTCTTGATTATGTGTCCGATCATATTGTCATCTCCAATTCACGCCGTTTTCATCAGTTCAAGTCGAGGCTTTCCATCCTCCTGGATCCGGAAGAAGGCCTCGTCCGCCTTCCTGGCCGACTTGTTACGCAGATATCTCCTGCATTGCTGGAGCTTGTCGTAGCCGAGCATTGTGCCGAGAATGAAATCCTCCTCCGGGCTGTATTCGGAAAGGGAAGGCTTACCGATCCGCCTTATGACCTCGACGCAGTCACCTGCGCCGAAGAACACATTGACCCGCGTCGCGCCAAGGGGATAGGCCACGAAGTCAATCCCCTTCCGGCAAAGGCAGTCTTCGATGTCCTTGAGCTGTGATGCCGGCATGGTGTGGAGCACAAGGTTGCGCAGCCCTTTGCGGTATTCGTAGATGTGATGCTGAAAGACAGTCATTTGGTGTCCTTTAGTCTCTTCTTGATCTGTTCCACCCATCCGAGTATCCGCGAATCCGTCTTCTCCGGCTGCTTGTCCTCGTCTAGCGCAAGCCCCATCATGTCCCCGTCGGTGAGAGTCGCCCTCGAAGAACTGAATTCAACGCCCTCCGGAGTCCAGATGCCTATGTTCCTTATCCGCTTCGCCTCGAGGAATGCGGCCATGTCGGCGATGCCGTCCACGAAGCTGTCCGGAAATCCGGCCTGGCTGCCCAGTCCAAAGACGGCACCAAACTTGGCTTCAAGGGCTCCATATCTGAACTTGTCCAGGAAGCCGGCCATGTCCTCCTGGAGTTCTCCAACACCCCATGTCGAGGCGCCGAGGATGAGCAAATCGCACGAGAGCGATTTGCCGGCCTTCTGCGCGGCGACGACCTCCGCGGCATCGAAATGCGCTGCGACTTTTTCCGCCACACGCTCCGTCGTCCCTGTCGTGCTTCCATAAACAATGCATGCCTTCATTGCGTTCATCTCCTTTTGCCGACCGTTCGCCGGCGCTTCGGATTTTCTCCCCGCCTTTTCGTTGTCGCGGATTATTTTAGTCTCGCCTAAAATATTTTCAAACGGCTAAAACAATTTTTTTAAAGAAAAATACAAAGTATTGGATACCAATATCTTATGCCGATCCTGGAGGATTGCCGGACCGCGTTGAAGTCACAAGTTGTAAGTGGTTTACAATAAAGATGTAAAGTATTATTTGCCCGTTTTTTTTTGCTGCTGAACTCCCTCCTGGCATATTTTGGGGGCGGTCATTTTATCTTGCCTCAAACCCCTGTATCAGGATTACGAGAAGCCGGGGGGAGCGGGCGGATTCGTGGCGGCCATGCGGCGTGGCGGGAGGTCTTGGACGAGACAGCCCGGACGATCGCCTTCATTTGCTGTCGAGTTCGAGGTAGATGGTCTTCTTCCTGTCCTTCGGGAGATGGAATTTTCTGGCGTTGCCTGAGAAGATTGCCTGGGCGCTTTCCTCGAAGAGTCGTTTTTCCATGAAGTCCGGATTTTCCTCGTGTTGTTCGAGGAGCATGGAGAAGCGCGAGGAGGCGGCGCGCACGAATTCGACAGTTTTGGTCTTGTAGGTTCTTGCTCCTTCGAGGATTGCGGCAACCCTGCCGCTGGTCGAGGCGGATTCGGCGGCATCGTGGAATCTGTCCGATGCGTTCTTTTTCCCGGGCTCGTCGGCCTGCGCCTCGGCCAGTTCGTAGGATTCGATGGCGTCCAGCAGGCGCTGGAATTCCACTCCTGCGGCTTCGTTGAGGGCTTCGCTCCGGTATTGCTTGGCCTTTTCGATCTGGTTGGCCTTTTCACTCTGGGCCTTGTTGACCGACTGGAAGACCTCCACCAGACTTTTGGGGACGCCATATTTTTTCGAGGACAGGCTTGTTATCGAGATGCCGGAGCGCATTCCGTCGAGATGCCGCTGCGAGGCCTGCATGATGGCGTTGTCGTTTATCGCCCCCTTGACGAAGTCGTCAACGGTCATCGAGGCGACGTGGGCGACGATTTCCCGCTCGACGATGTTGCGGATGAGTCTTGCGGCCTTCTGCATGTCTCCGATGTTTTCGGCGAAGAGGACAGGACTGTCCCCGGAGCATCTCTTGCCGCCGATATCCAGCTTGTAGCTGATCTCCCAGTTCCCCTGGACGATGTTCTTGTCCCCGGTGACGAGGAATCCGTCTCTTCCCGGGGCGAGGGAATTCGCGCAGGCGCCCATGTTGGCCGGGAGACTATTTCCGCCCCCTTCGTCCGCGGCGGCAGTCGCTTTGGTGCCGGGGGAGGAATATGTCTGGTCACCGGGACTGCGTGGATACATGCTTGTCGCGTCGAAGGCGCCGTCCAGCGAGAGCGTGTGTATAGTCGTGGGGATTTTCGTGATTTTGTCTATGGGATACGGCATAGCCCAGTATGGCCCGCCTGGAGGGATGAAGTGTTTGCCTGCGGAGCCGACCAGTCTGCCGAAGCGGGTGTGTAGCGCGACGCTTCCCTCCTCGACCCAGTAGATGTTGCTGAAGAGGAAAATGATGGCGAGAAAGCACAGGAGAAGCCTCAGGAGCCCGGCTCCGTCCCTCAATGTGCTTGAGAAGATGGCGAATGGGGAGTCTCCTTCATCCGCCTCGGCCTGCGGGGCGCGTGATCCGCCGGGAAGGCCGCCAATTCTGGCTTCGTGCAGGGGAGCAGGCCTGACGAATTGCAGATTTTTCGTTTTATTCCATCCCCGAGGCATTTTTTT
>DYMC01000226.1 GCA_020721745.1 Lentisphaera sp.
TGCATCTATCCCGAGCGCCTACGGCCTCGGGATCTTCGACTTCGTTAGCTGCGACCTGCAGTAGTTAGTATCACGTGACCACGTTGGCACGTGCCACAGTGAGCCGCGTTGGCCGCGGCAACGTGGCCTCACGCGGGAACGTGACTCACGTGGCAGCTTCGTCCCCGAGCGCTTGCGCCTCTGGATCTCGCCACTCTCGATCCCGAATGCTTGTGCTTCGGGACCTCGTATCTGCGGCAAATGCGGCCAACTGCTTAATTTGGGTGAAAGGGTTCTTGGTCATACGGGGTTAAACTTGTTTTTGTTTGTTGTCGTTCTTTCGTCCGAAAAGCAGGAGGGCGATGATTCCCACTGGGACGATGAGCGCGCCGATGGACTGGGCCGGGGTCAGCATCCCGAACAGGAAGTCCTTGTGGTCCCCCCTGAAGCATTCGACGGCGATGCGCAGCGAGCCATATAGGACGAGGTATAGTGCCGCGGTCTGGCCTCTCTTCATGCGTCCGATCAGCCTGTAGAGTATGAAAAATATGACTATATTCCCAAGAGCCTCGTAGAGCTGGGTCGGATGTATTTTTACCAGTCCTCCGTAGAAGGAGAAGGGATCGGAGCCTTCCGGGAAGACCACCCCGAAGACGGAGCCGGTTCTCTTTCCGAAGCAGCATCCGTTCAAGAAGCAGCCTATGCGCCCGAAGAAATGCGCGACAGCCATTGATGGCGCACAGACATCGAGAACCCTCACGAAGTCGAGCTTGTTCCTTCGGCAGAAGACGTGGAGCGCGGCGATGGCCAGCAGGAAGCCGCCATAGAAGACAAGCCCCCCGTGGTGCACCATTATCGTCTCGGCGAGATTGTCCTTGAACCTGTCCCAGAACTGGACGACATAGAAGAGTCTCGCACCGATTATTCCCGATATCATGCCATAGAGGAGGAGGTCATAGCATTGGTCGTCGTTCATTTCGGCGACGGATTTGAGCTTGCGCATGGAGATGAGGCCTGCGGTGGCTCCAAGTCCGGCCATCACTCCATACCAGGTGATGGTAAGCGGTCCGAGTTGTAGGAATATCCTGTGCATCTTCGATCATTTTGAAAGGCGTAAGATAACACCGGAAGGGAGATAGGCAATCTTGGAAGTCTCAGAAGTTTGGTTTTAAAAATCCGCAGGAGGAGCTATGTTTGGGCATGATAGGCGCGGAAGAAATTTCAAGGATATCGGGCGACTCCCCGGATCTGCTCGCGGAGCTGGACTCCCGCGGCTTTCTGCTGTCGCCCGGCGAGACTGTGTCGGAGTTCAAGGAGCGGATAGCGAAGATTGCCGACAGCGTCGGCGCCATCGAGCGGGCGCTGGAGGGGGGGCGGGAATTCGATCTTGAGGGCATCTGCAGGCTGAACGGCGCCGACATGATAACGCCCGGGATAATGTCCGAGGCGTCGCAGGCCACCCGCGACGAATACGGTTTCGAGCTGGACTGGGCGCCGGGCTTCTTCATGTCGCGAAGCCTCGGTCCTCTCTGGGGCGGATGCGCCATACTCATTCCCGAGGCGTGCACGACGGTTTTTCTCATCCGCTCTGTGTTCAGAAAAAAGCGCAGATGGCTTTTCTACCGTAGGGACGAGCTGCTTGCGCACGAGCTCTGCCACAGCGCGAGAATGCCGGTTGGCGACAGGATATACGACGAGAATTTTGCCTACAGGATATCGCCGAGCGCCCTCAGGAGGAAGTTCGGCGGCTGTTTCAGGCACGAGGCCGATGCGATTCTCTTCATCGCCCCGGTCTTCCTGCTGCTCGCTGTCCAGCTTGCGGTCACCTTCACCAGCCTCAGGCTGCCCATATTTCCGTTTTGGATACTGGCCCTGGCCTACCCCTGCTTTCTGCTCGCCAGGAACCACATTGCGGCGAGGACCTTGTCCAGGGCCGCCTCGAATCTGGAGGCATGCGGAGTATCGAAGCCATACGCCGTCCTGTTCAGGTGCACGGCGGAGGAAATTGCGAAAATCGCAGATATTGGAGGCTCCCGCGATAAAATCCAGCAGTGGATGCGGGGGATGGCCGCTTCCGAAGCCCGCTGGAGAATCATTCTCCTCAGATTTATCCCGGGGTCGCCCACGGAATGGCAAGATAAAACCGATCAGAGGACAATATCATGAAGACCGCCTGCAGAGACGAGATCACAGCCTTTCTCGATGGGCTCCTGTCAATAAACTCAATTCCCTCGGACAGCTCCAACAACGGTCTGCAGGTCGAGGGGAAGGACAAGGTCGGGAGGATATTCTTCGGGGTTGACGCCTGCATGGAGCTCTTCAGGCGGGCCGCGGACGCGGGAGCCGACTTCGTGTTCGTCCACCACGGCATGAGCTGGGGGGACGATCTGAAGAGGATAACAGGCCTCAACGCCAGGAGGCTCTCGTGCTTGTCCAGGAAGGGTATCTCCCTCTATGCGGCGCATCTGCCGCTGGACTGCCATCCCGTCCTGAGCCACAATGCGATAATCGCAAAGAGGCTTGGCCTCCGCCTCCAGCGGCCATTTGCGAAATTCGCAGGCGCCCGGATCGGCGTGAAGGGCGAGTTCGGGAGGAAAATCGCACCCTGGCGCCTGGCCGAAATGCTCGACAATCTCCTTGGCGGAAAGTCGCTTGTCTTCGGAAACGGAAGCCGCGAAATCCGCAAGGCCGCGATAATCGCCGGAAGCGCCGGCGCGAACTCCATCGCCGAGGCGGCAAGGCAGGGGCTGGACTGCTTCATAACCGGCGAGATCAACCACAGCGCATTCCACGTCGTGAAGGAAACAGGAATCACAGTTGTCGCATCGGGACACTATGCGACGGAAAAACCCGGAGTTCTGGCCGTCATGGGGAGGGTGTCCCGCAGATTTGCTGTCAAATGCGTCTTCGAGGACATCCCGACGGGGCTGTAGAGCCAATTGCACCGC
>DYMC01000227.1 GCA_020721745.1 Lentisphaera sp.
CGAAAATCTGGCCAAACCGGAATAGAATAAATGTCAACTTTTAGGAAATGCACCCATTACAGGATTATGACAAGTAGAATGAACTCAAAAGGTCAGGTCTCCAAATAGGGACGCGACCAAAATATTGCTGCTGGTACGGATTAAGTAAACGACATAGTCCACTTAATACGTACCATAGTGGCGTCCCCACGGGGATTCGAACCCCGGTTACTAGGATGAAAACCTAGTGTCCTAGGCCTCTAGACGATGGGGACGAGAAGCCTTGTATGAAGCCAAATTGGGCGGCTAATCTAATCTTGAGGCGGTGATTTTCAAGTGCTGGCCAGAAAAATTATTTCAGAATTCTGGATATTTCCCTGAAGGAGGGATGGGATGAGTCCCGGAGGATGGAGAATATCAGCGATTCCGTGCTGGTGACGGATATGCCTTTGGCGAGCATGAGGCGCAGGGATGTCTCCTTGTTCTGCGAATTTCGCGAGCAGACGGCATCGGCTGGGATGAAGACCTCCATTCCGAGCGCCGCCGCGTCGAATGCGGTCTGCTGGACGCAGACGTGCGTCTCGATTCCGCATATGACGATGTGTTCGGTCTCCAATGCCTTTATTCTTTTGGCGAAGGCGGCGCAGCCGAAACATGAGAAGGATGTCTTCTCGAACGTCTCGCAGGATGGCAGGTGCGACTTGAGGTCCTCGACTGTCGGGCCGAGCCCCTTGGGATATTGCTCTGTGACGACGACCGGGATGGCGAGCTTGAGCGCGGCCTGGATGAGGATGTCGCACCTCCCGATGGCGGCGGATATCTGCGACTTGTCCATTGCCTTGACGAGGCGCTCCTGGATATCCACTACGACCAAGGCGGTGGATTCGGGGCTGGGTTGGGCAGTCCTACTTTTCAACTGATTCTATCGCCTCCCTGGCTGTTTTCTTGAAACTTTCCAAGTCGAAATCACCCTTCTGGAGAATGGCGAAGCATTCCTTGCGTATCTTGTCCATCATGTCCTCGGAGGCGAGAAGGCCTGTGAAGACGATTATGGGGATCTTGGAGTGGACGGTCTTCTCCCTGATATGCTGGATGAGCTCCCATCCGGTGCTGTGAGGCATCATGAAGTCTATCACGGCAAGGTGCAACGGCTTTTTGGCGGACTTGAGGATTTCCATGGCACTATCGCCATTGTCCGCAGTGAGTATCTCGTATCCGTCGGAGGAAAGCGCACGGACGAAGAAATCCCGTACGTCCTTTTCGTCGTCCACGATGAGGATTCTCTTTTTTTCGTCCATTTTCGACATCTTGTCCTCTCCCGTTGCTGCTTCTTTGGAGCAGATGGCGCTTTTCACCCGTAATGTATTTCGCTCCGCGTCGTTTTGCAAGTTGAAAAAGGGGATGGCAACCCTATATTACGGAAAAAATCTGGAGGTTCATCATGAAGATTGTCAAAAGAGACTGTATCGCGGCGGCTGTCCTTGCTTTTGCCGTGCTTGCGGCCGGCTGCGGCAGCGATCCTGCGAGGATAGACGCGGCCGGGACCGGAACACTCACGACCACCAATGACGTGAACGTGAAAGACTGGCAGATAGCCGCCGAGAAGTGCGTCAACTCCATGCTCACGTCCGGTTCTCTCGCCCGCAACGACGGCAGGAAGTCGGTGGTCATGGTGAGCACAGTCAAAAACTCGACCAGCCAGCACATAGACATACAGATACTGACGCAGAAGATCAGGACGGCGATTCACCGCTCAGGGCAGGCGATAACGACCACGGCGGTCGGCGCGAACGGTCCGGAGGACAGGGCCACGAAGCAGGTGCGGGATCTGCAGGACGACGAGATGTTCAACCAGGACACGGTGCAGAAGATGGGGACAGCGATAGCCCCGGACTTCAGTCTCGCCGGCGAGATCACCCAGCAGACGGCCGCCCAGGGCAGAATGAGGGAGTCATACTTCTACTTCCATCTCACCCTGACCGATCTGAAGACCGGGCTGGCAGTCTGGGAGGACGAGGTGGAGATCGCGAAGCAGGACAAGAGACCCGTGCTCGGGTTCTAATAGGATGCAGAGGTATCAACCAAGATGAAATACCGCACTGTATTCGTCAGCGACATACATCTTGGGACGAAGATATCGCAGGCGGATGCCTTCCTCGATTTCCTGAGGGACAACGAGTTCGAGAGGATATATCTGGTCGGCGACATCATAGACATGTCGGCGATAAAGAGGAATTTCTACTGGAACGAGAAGTTCAACACGGTCCTCCAGAAGCTTCTGAGGCTTGCGAGGAAGGGCAACTCGGTCGTGTACGTGATAGGCAACCACGACATCTATCTGGAATTCTTCCTTGCGGAGCACTTCGGGAACGTCGAGCTCAAGGAGAGGACTGTCCATGTGACTGCGGACGGGGTGAAGTGCCTTGTCATGCACGGGCATCAGTTCGACGGGGTGATAAAGAAAATGGGCTGGCTATACTGGCTGGGGGACACGATGTATGACATCGCGCTCTTCCTGAACCGCATATTGAACATCTTCAGGAGGCTCTTCGGCCTCGACCAGTGGTCGCTTTCCCTTTACCTCAAGACTAAAGTCAAGAACGCGATCAAGTTCATAAACGACTACGAGCAGCTCGTCGTGCATGAGTTGCGAAAATCGCAGCCCGACGCGAAGGTGGTGATAGCCGGCCACATACACATGTCCGCGGACAAGGACATATCCGGAATACGCTACCTGAACTGCGGCTGCTGGACCGAGTTCTGCTCCGCGGTCGTCGAACACGAGGACGGCAGACTGGAGGTCCTCAATATCGCCGGGTATACGGAGTAGTCCAGGCATTCCCGAAAAACAATAACGTCCTTGACTTTTACATGATGGCAGATAAGTTATCCTAAATTAAGCAGTTGGCCGCATTTGCCGCAGATACGAGGCAGCAAGATGAA
>DYMC01000228.1 GCA_020721745.1 Lentisphaera sp.
ATCATCAATGATCTTAGAAAGACGGCCGTATTTGTCGTATTCCCATTTTGTGGACTTGATTAGAGAAGACGGGACGGATGTCCCTTTCGCGCTCCGCGCGACCGCCTCTGTCGCCGGCGGAGGCGAGGAGGTGCAAGCACCTCCACCATTGGAATGCTGCGCATTCCTCTGCGCTTCGCGCAAATCCCCTTTATATACTAAAAGAGACGAACGTCTCCCGGAATTTGTGTAGGAATATTCGTGGACGATTTTCTCTGTCTTTGCCTCGTCCTTGAACTGTTTGAACGGGACGACAGCTTTTGTATAGGTCTTCCTGACGACGCGGTCGAACTGGTCGTATTCGAGTTCGACAGAAGAGGAAGTTTTCTCGATGTGGGAATAAAGGTCATCGGATGAAGCCAGGATGTTGTCCTCGATTCTGGAGACTCTGCCTCTCGAGTCGTAGGAGATTCTCTTCTCCTGCCCGCTGCCGTAGGAGATGCGGACCGGGCGGTCGAACTCATCGTAGCAGAACACTTGTTCTGCGCTTCGAGGAAATTGCTCCGCAATTTCCCGCTGGACTTCGCCCGAGAAAGACTTCTGGACAGAGGTCAAAAGTCCGAAATTGTCGTATGCGTAGGCGACTTTTTGTCCGACGGCAGTTTCGCGAGAGGCGAGCCTGCCATTGTCCGCCCAGGAGAAACGGATGGGATGATTGTTGGGGTCTTGAACTTCGGCGAGCCTGCCCAGCTCGTCGAACTTGTAGGCGGTGCTTGCACCGTCCGGGAAATATTCGGCGATGATGCGCCCGAGAGCGTCGCGGTCGAATTTCTTTGTTCTCCCCTTGTGGTCGGTGATCGCGGAAATCGCGCCGTATTTGTCATAGGAGAATTTAATAAAAGAGACGGAAGTTCCTTCGCCCTGCGGGCGACCGCCTCTGTCGCCGGCGGGGGCGACCAGCGCAAGCGCTGGACATTGAGAAACTTTGTTTCTCTCTGCGGAATCCGGACGCGGCTCTTCACTTTTCGGACGCGGCAAGCGCATCCCTCCATCCGCAGGAGTGTTCTCTATCTTCACGATGCGTCCGGCCTCGTAGATATACGATGTTTTCGCGCCGGAATCCGCAGTCACGGACAGGAGTCTGTTGAACTTGTCGTATTCGCGGGAGACAGTCCTGCCGAAGGTGTCGGTGGTCTTCGCGAGCATGCCGGATGGAGTGTAGAGCATTTTCACGCTCGACTCGTCGGTCTCCGCGGATGAGAGCTGGCTTTTCGAGTCGAACTGCAGTTTTGTTGTTGTGGCAGGCTTGCCCGTCTTGTCGAGGAGGGATATCTCCCTCGGATTGCCCCTCGAGTCGTATTTGAAGGATACGAGCGGCCTGCGGGGATTGTCGTCCTCGGAGCGGGAGACGAGGCTCAGGTTGCCGGATTTGTCATAGCTGTAGGCGGTTTCGTTGCCGAGCATGTCCCTGACGATGGTCGGCTTTCCGCTGTCCTTGTCGTAGCGGCAGTTGAGGACGATCCTGTCCTTCTGGTCTCTTATCTGCCTGATCTTGCCGTTGTATGCCACGCTGTAGCGGCGGTAGTAGAACAGCTTTGTCTTCTTCCCTGTGAAATCCGTGGTTTTGAGCACGCCGCGGAGCGGGGAATAAGCGAAGGAGGCCGTGCGTCCGGCGGCGTCCTTCAGGACGATGGAGCCGTCGGGCATGTATGTGTACTCATAGTCCTTGTCCTTCAGGAGCCTTCCGGCCCTGGCTTCCTGGAATGTCCCCTTCCTGCCGGCCTTTTCATCGGCGGCGGCTTTTTTCAGGAAGTCCTCGCGCTGCTTGAGCGTCTCCTCCTGCGTCACGAGCTCCTCGGAGAAATCCCCCCGGGATATCTTCGAGAGGAAGCCATCCTTCGAGTATCCAAAACACGTCGGGACTTCGGGAAGCGTTTCGCCCTGCGGGCGACCAGAGCTTCCAGCTCTGGACTCGGGCAGGGCATTGCCCTGCACTCCGCTAAAATTGCTGTCGCAATTTTCCGCATTTTGATGGGGAAAGGCAGATTCATTCCTCTGTGCTTCGCGTGCGATTTTCGCGAGGAACGGCTTTTCAATCTCGACCGGAGCACGGCCCGGTTTGTCCGGCAGAACGGAGATTGTCTTTTTTGTGTATGCGAGAGAAAAGGACTCGTCGTTGACGGTCACGGAGGATACCATTTCATCCTTCCCATATTCGAGGGAGACGAAGGTGGTTGTCCCCGTCGAGACTTTCAGCAGCCTGTCCCCGTCATACGAAAACTCGAGTTTTCTGCCGGAGGGGGCTGTTGTCTCGCGCAGGCGCGACCCCTTGTAGCTGAACTTCCATCCGTCTTTCCGCTCTATTGTCCAGTTTCCGCCGGAGCCGGAGGCCGTCCATTCGGTGTATGGCGCATGGCAGCCCGCCCCTTTGTCTTTTTTATAGAAGCGGATGTCCTCGCCCCACGGGGTCTGCCAGGCGGCGCCGTCCTCCTCCGGGAAGACGCGGCTCTCGAGCTGCGGACAGCTCCAGCCGGAGCCAAAGAGCCCGGGCGCGCCGAGCTGCGCCCTGCCGGAATTGTAGACCATCTGTATCGGAAGCCTGAATTCCGGCGCGAAATTCGCGACGGCAAGCGTCCTGGTCAATCCGTATGCTCCGGTTGCAACATCTACTTTTCCGGCGGAAAGGGAGCGGCTGCCCCAGTCGAGATTCTCGTGGGCGGATAGAGTTCCGAGGAGGGACACGAGGACGATCGCCGACAGGACGCACGGCTTCGGAAGGAGCTTTCTTCTCATTGGCGTTTCTCCAGGCTGTTTTTTTTCTGTTTTCTGCAAACGCCGGGTAAAATAAACTGAAAAAAAAAAAAAATGCAAGCAAGATTATGTATTTTT
>DYMC01000022.1 GCA_020721745.1 Lentisphaera sp.
CCTCTGTCCTCTGTCCTCTGTCGTCTGTCGTCTGTCGTCTGATCTCTGTCCTCTGCCCTCTGTCGTCTGATCTCCGACCTCCGATTACCGATCTCCGACCTCCTGTCCTCCCTTGCATTCCTTCTCCCATCCGGGGAAGTTCCACTCCAAGGGGAATCGCCGGCACTGCGAGGGGCGCACTCCATATATTTGGCATGATTTTCCTTCGGGGTCGAAGAAGATGCACTCGCCGTTTTCCTTCTCCTTGAGGGATAGATTCTTCCGGCTCGATGTCAGCTTTGCGAATTTCGCAAGGAAGTCTCTTGTAGCCAGACCAAGATGGGCCGCGATGGCATCGGCCTCATCCGCGGAGAGGATGACATATCCCGGCCAGCTGCAGCAGGCGCCGCAGCGGAGGCAGGTGAATTTGCTTTTGCCTGATTTTGATTCCATACCGGGAGAATATAGCCCCGGGCGGGATAAAGGCAAAACATTGTTGCAACGAACACGAACCTACGTGAATATCTTCGACGTGATCGGCGATCTTTTTTTTGAGACGTTCACACGTTCAGTGTTTGCCGAATACCGGATTGAAGTTATAGTAGGCAAAGAGATGAAAAAAACTCTACAGACATTGACCCTGTTGAAATCCGAAGGTTTTTTCGAAGACTACGCGGTGGGTGGAGCTGTGGCCGCGTTCTTCTATATAGAACCGACCCTCACGGAGGACTTGGACGTCTTCATTGCAATAAAAGACGGAAATGCCCCCATAATATCGCTTTCTCCGATATACAAGCGCCTTGAACAGCTTGGGTATTTCGATTTTGAAAAGGAAGAAGTTCTGATTGACAAATGGGCTGTCCAGTTTCTCCCGGTAAGTACCGGACTGGAGAAGGAGCCCTTGGACAAAGCCTCTGAAAAAGTCATAGAAGGCGAAACTATCCGCGTCTTCTCTCAGGAGCATCTCATGGCCATCTGCGTGTCAGTGGGAAGACCAAAGGACAAAATAAGACTGTCACAATTCATCGAATCGGACAGCTACGACAAGCTCGTGTTTCAGGACTTGCTCGAACGTCATGGACTCAAGGAGAAATGGAAAAAAATAGAGGCTTTGATATCCGATGACAAAAGCAATTGAGATATCGGACAGAAAAAAATCCCTTCACTCCGCCAAGGAGATGGCCATCCGCAGAAAAGACGAGCATCGCCGCCGGCTGATTGCACTGTCCATTGACGAAAAAATCAAGATCATCGAATCCCTGCGCGAAAGGCTCACCCCCATACGAGAAGCCCGCCGCTCAAACAGCAATAAAAATTGAGGACACACACATCAACCTCGCGTCCGATGCGAATCATGCTCTCTTAGCCCGCCTTTCGCGGGGAAAACGGGCTAAAACCCGAGGATTCTCTCTCTCAACAGGGAGTAGCGCCTGTCCACGCGGAAGTTTTTCACCGCTATCGCGAGAGCCTTTCGCGAGCCGACCATGACGAGCAGCCTCTTCGCCCGGGTCATGGCGGTGTAGACCAGATTCCGTCTGAGCATGATGAAATGCTGGGTGAGGATCGGCACGACAACGGCCGGGAATTCGCACCCCTGCGCCTTGTGGATGGTGGTGGCGTAGCAATGCACTATCTGGTCCGCCTCGAGGAAGTCATACTCGACGAGGAATCCGTCGAAATCCGCCTTGAACTTCTTCTCGCCGTGGTCAATGTGGACTATTCTTCCCATCTCGCCGTTGAAGACCGACTTGTCGTAGTTGTTCGATATCTGCATAACCCTGTCTCCGGAGCGGAAGACGCTCTCCCCGAAGCGGAACTGGGGTCTGCGCCCGCCGTCCGGATTCAATGCGTCCTGCAGCCTCCTGTTGAGTGTCACTGCGCCGCATTCGCCCTTGTTCATGGGCGCGAGCACCTGGACATCGCGGAGCGGGTTCATCCCGAAGCGCCTGGGTATCCGCGAGGAGACGAGCTTCACTATCATGTCCGCGGCGGCGGCCGCGTCGTCGCAGTCCACCCAGTAGAAATCGGAAATCTTGTCCTTCGGCACCGGGGTGGTGTCGGGCATCGAACCGGAGTTGACCAGATAGGCGTTTGATATTATCCTGCTGCCGGAGAGCTGCCTGTATATCTGTGTGAGGCGGGTGCAGTGGGCTATCCCGGACGAGATGATGTCGGCGAGGACGCTTCCCGGCCCGACGGACGGAAGCTGGTCCGAGTCGCCGACCATCACGACAGTGGTTCCCGATGCGACAGCGCGGAGGAGATAATACGAGAGCTGGACATCCAGCATTGAAACCTCGTCAACCACTATCAGGTCGCAGTTCAGCGGTCTGTGCTCATTGTATACGAAGTTGCGCTTCTCCGGTTCCCACTTGAGGAGCCTGTGTATTGTCATGGCGGGATGCCGGCATGCCTCGCTCATGCGCTTGGCCGCCCTGCCCGTCGGGGCGCAGAGATAGACCCGCAGTCTTGCGATTTTCGCAAGCCGGACTATCTCGCTTACGACGGTGGTCTTGCCGACGCCTGGTCCGCCGGTTATGACGCTGAACGGATGCCTGGCCGCGCCCTCGACCGCACGGTGCTGGAGTTCGTTGAGATGGATATGCGGAGGGGAGTTCACGGAGAGCATGGCCGCGCCCCTGTGCCTGGAGGCGGAGGCTATGCGCCGTATGGCTCCTGCCGCGCCTCTCTCCGCGGATTCGAGCTGGGCAAGGTATAGCGCGCTGCGAAATTCGCAGTCCGGCGGGGTCGGGACGCGGGAGAGGAGTCCGCCGGAGACTGCCTCGGCCACGCCGGCCCTGGCGTTTCCCTCGTCCACTCCGAGGATTTCGACGGCGTATTCGAGCAGTTTATCCTCGGGGTAGCAGACGTGCCCCTCCTCGGAGAGTCTTTTCATGCAGAAGGCCGCTCCCGAGGAGAGCCTGAAGATGTTTGTCCTGCCGATGCCGAGGCTGAGCGCTATCCTGTCGGCCATGATGAAGCCGATTCCATGTATGTCGTCGGCAAGCCGGTATGGATTTTCCTTTACGACGGCAGGAGTTTTATCTCCGTAGAATCGGAAGATCTTCTGCGCGTATGCGAGGCTTATCCCGAGGCTTTGCAGGAAGATGAATATCTCGCGCTTGGCGGAGTTGTCGCGCCATGCGTCGCGGACCATGGCGAGTCGTTTTTTCCCGAGGCCTGGGATTTCGAGGAGGCGGGATGAGTAGTTGTCGAGCATGTCCAGGGTTCTTGTGCCGAAGTGGTCCACGATGCACTCGGCCAGCTTCTCGCCGATGCCCGGGATGAGGCCGGAGCCGAGATACTTTTTTATCCCCTCGGGAGTTTTGGGGAGTGTGAACTTGACCGAGCGCGCCCTGAACTGGCGTCCGAAGTCCTTGTGCTTCTCCCATACGCCGCTCATCTCCACGCTCTGCCCCTCGAAGGCCCCGGAGAAGGGACCCACGGCGGTGTGCTCGACTCCGTCGGCGCCTTTTATCCGTATGACGGAGTAGTCGCGGTCCTCGCTGGTAAAGACGAGCCTGCTGATGTCTCCGCGCAGGGAATGCTCGACGGTGCTTATCTGTTCGTCATTCTTTTCCATGGACATTCATATTATCTTCCGGAGCGGTTTTTGCAAATCGCTAGCATTTCCAAAATGGAAATCAAACGATATCCTCGCACGGGCGGTTTGAAAACATGCCTTTGCGGCATAGCTTATCGGCATGAAGCACAGAAAGGTCTACATCGTGATACATGGGACGGGCGGCACCTTGAGGCAGACCGTCTCCATGCTGTCGGAGATAAACACCCTCAGCGCGAAATGGTGGGACGGTGTCTTCCACACCGACAAAAAAAGCGGGCTGGTGCTGAGGAAGATACTTTCGGACGCCGACGACTCCTCGCCGTTGTTCAACGCATCCCGCAAGATAATCGCCTCGAGGCTTCTGCGCAACTGCGCGAATCCGGAGAAGCCCGGCAACCCGCGCGACTACGCCAGTTTCGACGAGGCGATGCTGGTGGAGCGCTTCCCTGAATTCGACATACCGTTCGGCCCCGCCGCGAGGGGAAAGGCCGCCGCCAGGCTCGAGAGGGAGGGACAGGGCGAGTTCATGGGCATGTTCCGATCCGCCGCCGCCTACGGAGGGGGAGGATTTTCCGCCTTCATGTCGGATCTGCTCGCCAACCTCCATGACGAAGACGGCACCGCGCTGAGCGAGTCGGAGGCGTTTGTGAAGATCGCAGCCCTGGCCGGCGGCGAGGAGGCCGCCCGGGATCTGGTGCAGTTGCGCGACATGGGCGAGTCCGGCGCGGACCTGGACACGATATCGAGCGCGACCTTCTACGCATATGCGCTTGCGAATCACGCGGCTGAGAACGAGCAGCCGTTCAGATACGGGGCCGACTACGAGTTCGTGTTCGTGAACTACCACCAGGGTCTGCAGCCTCTGATGAAGCAGTTCCCCGAGCCGGGCGACATATACATGGCCGACGTGCCGATTGGCACGATACCGGACCTGCCCTCGGATCTTGCGGCGCTCTCCGAGAAGGGCTACAGCCTGGCCAGATACGAGGACCACCATCCATACACTGCCGAGCAGATGGAGATGCTGGAGAGCCTCCACAAGAAGGGGCTTATAGGGTTCTTCGCGATGAGCGGCCCTCTCCAGGGCGAGGAACTGCCGGACGAGGTGCTCAAATGCGGCGGCGACATGGTCTATGAGTCCCTCATAATGGGAAGGAAGTGGGACAATCCGGCGATGGCCTATCTGAGGAAATGCGTCCACGGGGAGGATCTGGCGCAGGAGCGGACCGACGACGGCAGGCTGCTCACGGAGCTCATAAAGGGCGGGACGAACTCGATCGAGATTGTGCAGACCCTCCTGTCCTGCAGAAAGGAAGTGGACATAGGATTGAGACTTTCCGAAAAGGGCTGGGCTGCGAAAATCGCAAAGGAGCGCGAGGAGATATCGAAGCTGGAGCCGAAGTTCAGGGAGGCGGTGCAGGTGCTCAGGATCGAGAGGCCTGCGGAAGAGAAGGGCATGAGCGGCCAGGCGATGGGCTGGGGGAGCGACATGCCCGTCCCGAAGGAGAGGTCGCCGAAGAACGAGATAAGCATATTGATCGCCATGGCGCCGTCCACGTCGAGGAAGGAGCCGAAGCTGAAGATCGGAAGGGCGCAGGAGTATTTTTCCCGCGAGATGCCGGAGGCGGACTACCTGCTCTACTGCTATGGGTCAAGCCTCATCGTGGGCAGACGCCTCAACCAGGCGGACTTCTCGCTGAACCTGTCGGTGCTGATGCGGAAGATAGGCACGGAAAGCGACGGCGGCCACGCGGGCGCGGCGGTCTGCGGCCCGGACAAGAACCCGAACTATCCGAAGAGCATCCTGGGCAGGGTTGACAAGGGCAACTTCAAGCTCTACTGCAGATATCTGGAGAAGCACATATCGAAGGACTTGAACGTAAGGATAATCTCGCGCATGAACATCTCCGAGGGGAAGCCGACCAAGGCGCAGGAAGGCGGACTCCGCCAGCTTCTTGTGCTGATGGCCGCGACGCTGCTGCTAGGCGGGGCGGTCCTGCTCTTCAATTCGGACTACAGGCCGTCGAAACTGGCGGAGCTGAACAAAAAGGATTTCTTCGCCTGGTTTGGGAAGGAGCATCAGCGGTCCTCGGAGGATGGCGCGGCCCCCGCTCCTGACGATGGCGACAACGAGAGGATGGACGCGCAATGATTTCCACGAGACTTATAAGCCTGGGGCTTGGCTACATAGCCGGGATAGTATGCGCCACGCTGCTTCCGACGCACCGTGCTGTTCCCGCAGCGCTGTTCTGGGTTCTCCTCGTGCTTGGCGCGGCCGCTGCGGCATGGACCCTTCTCCGCGAGCTGAACTGGAAGGAGAACCATATCGCCGCGAGGACAGCGCCGCTGATTCTCGCATCGTTCTGCGCGGCCAACATCATCACGAACAACTTCATCCATTCGGAGAACCCCGGCGTGATTTTCTTCAGGACTCTTCCCGACAGATGCCCGGTCGAGATGAGAGGAATCATATCGGCGGAGACGGAGACGCGCTCGGACACACGCCTCGACGTGAGGCTCCGGGCCGGGGAAATCAGAAAGGCATCGGACGAGGCATGGACGAAGCTTGAGACTCCCGTGGACATAAAGGTATCGGTCATGTATCCGGCCGACGATCCGGCCAGGCAGGAGGTCTGCGCGAAGCTCGCCGACACCGGCTCCTACGGCTATCTCGTCGAGATGAGAGGGATCAACGAGAGGAGCAAGCGGCCGGGCAATCCCGGCGGCTTCGACTACGAGGCGTTCCTCATGTCCGAGGGATTCGCCGCCGCGGTGAAGGTGTTCGACAAAAGCTACGGGAAGGAGGATTTCATCCGCGTGATCGAGGAAAGGAAGGGGAACCCTCTCGTCGAAGCAGCCCTCGTGGCGAAGAAGGATTTCATCTCGACGATCCAGCGGACGATCCCGCCGCCGGAGTCCTTCTTTGTGAGCGGGGCGACGCTGGGGACACGCTTTTCGATAAAGAAGCAGGAATACAGGGGGAAGTTCATCGAGGACTTCTTCAGGCACTCTGGAGTGGGGCATGTGCTGGCGGTCTCGGGCCTGCATGTGAGCGTGGTCTCGCTTCTGCTCTACTCGCTTTTCAGGATGACCCGCGTCCCGCCGAAATACTTCACGCCCTTCCTGATCCTGCTGCTCTTTTCCTTTGCGTTCCTCACCGGGGCGAGGCCGTCGAGCCTGCGCGCCACGATAATGAACTCGCTGGTGATAGTCATGTATGTATATGGCGGCGGCGGCATAAGCCGGTCGGCCTATACCGGGCTGGCGTTCTCGTCCTTCATCATACTTCTGCGCAGGCCGATGGCGCTCTATTCGGCCGGATTTCTGCTCTCGTTCGGCGCTGTGCTTTCGCTGGTCATGCTGACCACTCCGTTTGACAAGCTGCTGCGCAGTCTCCGGGGGGGCAGGCTCCTTGCGGCCGTGCTCTGGTTCGCCCTATGCATCTACACAATATGCACCGCCTGGGACATCTTCCTGCGCTGGGAGAGCCTGGGGTTCTTCGCACTGCTCTTCGTGCTCATGCTCAAGGCGGGAGACATCCTCAACGGATTCCTCCCGCGGCTTGCGGCATTGAACATGGACAGGCTTCCCGCCGCGCTGAGGGTTTTCCTCTCGGCCCAGCTAGGAATACAATTCGGCATGATGATACCTCTGAGCTCCTTCTTCTTCGGGCAGATGCCGGTGGCCGGGATGTTCGTGAACCTCCTGGCGATCCCGCTGATAGGAGTGATAGTCCAGCTCGGCCTTCTCGGGGGCATACTCGGCGCTATCCCCTTTATCGGCGAACCTCTCGCCCTCGTGGTCGGCGCGGCGAACTATCTGGTGGCTAAATTCTTCATATGGGCCGCATACCTCGGATCAGAACTCCTCCCCTTCCCGGTCACACCCATACCCACGGTCCGCTGGCTGGCCGCATACTACGTCCTGGTTGCGATTTTCGCATCGTCCCCGCTATGGTTCAGGAGGCTGCAAAGCGCGGTCTACGTGATACACCGGAGACATCCGGTCCTCGTATCGAGATTCGCGCCACCTGCGGCGGCGGCGGTCCTGCTCGCGGGAATGGTCTTCAGACACAACATCCCGCAGTCCGGCGGAGCGGAGCTTCAGATACTGGCCGGCAGTTCGACACCGGTAGCATGCATAGTCCGAACCGACTACAGGCGCGGCGCCACGCTGATCAACGGCGGACATTCCTTCTTTGCGAAGAGCTCCCTCAAGAGCTTCCTGCTCAAGAAGAACAACATCGTGATAGAAGACCTCTTCGTAGGCGGACACTCTCCGGAATTCGGGACCGGCGCGGCCGCCGAACTGGCGAAGGACATCAAGCTGGAGAAGGTCCACTATCCCAACTTCCACGAGCCCGCCGATGGAAAGCGTCCGCCTCTTTTCGACAGCATGGAGGCCTACTTCAACGCGATAGGCGAGACTAAGACGCTAAAATCCGCGCTGGAGGGAAAAAGCTGGGCTGTCAGATACTATGACTTGTTCAGGAGCTTCAACGCGCTTTGGCGCGACGAATGGATACTTTTCACCCCGCCGGCCGAATTCACGCTCGACAATGGAACCAGGATAGAATATCTGGCCCCCGTCTACAGATCGTATCCGATCGCGATCAGGATGGTCTTCGAAAACGCCACGGTGCTGCTTCTTCCCGACACGGGCTCCACGAAGAAGATCCCCAGGGAAAAGCTCAAGGCCGACATCCTCGTGATCGCCGGTCCGTCCAGGATCAACTACAGGAGCTACGTGAAATCGCTCGAATACGTCATAAAGGACTGCTCGCCCAAGACCATAGTGCTCTGCGTTGACAACTCCTTCAACGACAGGAAGATGACCGAGGCCGTGGAGAGGGCGTCGGACCTCTGCTCGACTAGAGCCGGACGATTCATCCGCACGGACGAGTCCGGCGCTCTCGGCATGGCGATGGACGGCAACAGGCTTTCCGAAAAAATCAGGATGCATCTGGCAAGATGAAGACAATGAAATGCGCTCATGTGTTCTCTGTGGGAGCCATGCTTCCGAAAAGGGCTTTCTTCATCACCGGGTCCGGAACTTGCGTAGGCAAGACCTTCGCCGCAGGATACATCGCAAGAACCCTCGTCGCCGCCGGACACGAAGTGGCATACATGAAGGCGGTCCAGACAGGTCTTTCGGAAGTGGAGCCGGACACCAGGATCGTCCGGAGGATATGCCCTGAAACGATAAAACTTCCGGAAAAACTCGCATGCCCCTACAGCTTCGAGACGGAGGCCTCGCCCCATTTCGCGGCGAAATGCGAGAATCGCAAGATACACCCTGCGAAGATAGTCCGGGCCTTCGACAATATTCGCCTGAAGCATCCAAAGGCGGTGATACTCGTGGAGGGCGCCGGCGGCATAATGGTCCCGATAATACGCACATACATGATGATAGACCTCGCAAGAGATCTGGATGTTCCCGCGATAGTCGTCGCAAGCCCGCTGCTGGGCACCATCAACCACAGCCTGCTCACATGCCAGGCCCTGCGATCGAGAAAAATCCCGGTAGCGGGCATTGCCTTCTCGATGGTAGATTCCGAGTTGGACAATATAACCTACGACAGCATCCTGACCATAAGAGAAATCTCAAAAATCCACAACTGCGGGATGATCCCAAGAATCGTCTGCCCTCCGGGAGCGTAAATCTCGATCCGGCATAGCCGGGGCAAAACGGCCCGTTTTCCACGCGAAAAACGGGAGAGTCACGAGAGCCTGTCCATGAGTCCGGACGGGCGGTTTATCCTTCTTGAGACTGCCGCGGAGAGCGATTCCTCGCTGGCCCAGATCGTCGCCCGCCCCTTCGTGCGCGTCATGCCCGTGTAGATGAGTTCGCGTGTAAGTATGGGGCTGTCCTTCAGATCCGGGACGACAAGCAGTATCTCGCCGAATCCGGAGCCCTGCGCCTTGTGAACGGTCATTGCGAAGGCATCCTCGTGCTCGGGGAGCACGGATGGCGGGAAGGGCCTGAGTTCTCCCGGCCTGGCCACGTCCGGGAAGAACACCCTGGTCGCTCCATCCTTTCCGGGCCAGCATATTCCGACATCGCCGTTGAAGAGCATGTGCTCGTAGTTGTTGCGGGTAATCATGATGGCGACGCCCTTGCCGTATACCCTGTCCATCCCGAGGAGCTTTCTGGATGTCCTGTTGAGGGATACGCTTCCGAGCATCCCCCCGCGATGCGAGCAGAGTATCTGGAATTTATTGAGCCCTGCCATCGCCTCGGCGGGACCGCCCGCCTTCAGGATGCCGTCGCGCCAGGGGCCAAGGCACTTGTCTAGGCTTTCGACCAGCTCCTCCTGGCTGGAAGGGAGCCGCATATCTCCATCAACCCCCCATTTCACCTGCTCCGCGTCAGGAGAAGAGAGCTTGGATATGAACAACTCCACATCGCCCCTGTTGACGGCCTCTTTGAGAACATCTATCTCGCTTCCTGGTGGAAATCTGTGGCTGTGCGAAAGTCTGGCGACATGGCCGCTCCATGCGCTCCCCGGGCACGCCGCCTTCTCGCAGATGTCGGCCAGGACCGCGCCAGTCTCGACCGACGCAAGCTGCTCGGGATCTCCAAGAAGGACTATCCTGGCGTGGTCGGGGACTGCCCTCAGGAGACGGACGATTATCGGCATGGAGACCATTGATGCCTCGTCCACCACGAGTATGTCGGCGGCGAGAGGATTTTCCCTCCCATGCGCGAACTTGCCGCTGCCGTGGTTGTATTTGAGGAGACGATGTATCGTGCTTGCCGGCAGAGCGGCGATTTTTCCTCCGACGATCTCGTCGCAGATGAGATTCCTGCCGACTTCGTCCCGGAGGGATTCGAGCATTCGCGCCTGCGCCTTGCCTGTCGGGGCGCATAGTGCGATTTTCGCATCTGGCGTCTCCTGGAGTATTTTCGCCAGGATGACCGACACGATGCTTGTCTTTCCCGTGCCGGGGCCGCCGGTGACCACGCAGATGCGTTTGCGCAATGCGAGCTCGACCGCCTTGATCTGGAATATATCCGCCTTCCCGGTCTGGAAGTATCTGCACGAATTCCTTATCTCCTCGTCCGGAACCGGCGCGTAGTCCGGCTCGCGCAGCTTTGCATCGAGCATCTGCGCCAGTTCCCTTTCGTAAATCCAGAAGCGCTGCAGATAGAGCCGTGGAGGATGCCATACCATCGGGACGAAGGCGGCAATGTCGTCCGGGCCGCTCGCCAGGTGGATGGCGGACGGAAGCCTTGCGCATAGAGTTTCGATCCGCTCCATCAAGTCCTTCTCGAGAAAATCCGAGATCAGTTTTCTGGCCTCGTCCGTCCTCCGGCGTAGATCGGAATCGTCGGAGGCCTTGGCTCCGTCGCCATCGTCATCAGCATCCTGCGGGAAAAATGCCTCGATTGAAAAACGGCCCAGGTCCAGACACGGACATTGGCGGGTGAAGGACGCATGGCTCGACATGGCGGCGAGAACGCGAAGCAGGTCGAGATCGTCCTCCGCCGCCGCGCCCATCAGCCCGACGACGCAGTCCGCAAACTGGATGTCGAAAGGCGAGAGCAGCCCTCCCGCGCGGAGGGCATCCAATGCCATTTGAATCCGACTACTCAATTTCACCTCCAGTCTTAAATTTAAACGGAGCGGACGGCGGACCGCCGTCCCGTTCAAGTACTTTGCGCCGTCCTCGGCGCAAAGATGTTTGCGCGGAGACCGCGCAAACTCATTCCCATGCACGATCTGAGGTCGTCCATTATCCTTCGCGATGTCCTTCCTTTCACCACGCCTTCGCGTCCTTCCAGATCCATGCCTCTGACGAAGAGGTAGAATCCTCCGCCGAAATGCCTTTCGAAGTCGTATCCTGGCAGTGTCCTGCGGAGATGCAGGTCAAGCGCAAGGGAATATATCAGATACTGCAGGACATAGGATTGGTCGAACATGACCTTCCACAGTGTTCCGGCACCATAGCCTGGGAGGCTGTTGGTCTTCCAGTCGGCAAAGAAATAGCGTCCATCCCTTCTGAACACAATGTCAATGGAGCCTGTCATGAATCCGGTGGAAAGTCTCCCGCCATCGAGAGAGAGAGACAGCGACGCCGGATCGAATCCGGAGCCTGCGGATGGAGCATTCTCCTTCAAAAAGGCGGATGCCGCGCGCCCGAGTCCGGCCCTGTCCAGATCGCCGCCCATCTGGTAGTGGAACTCCATCTCGGATGACCTGTCGCCCAATCCTATCTGGTTGAAGGAGAACGAGAATCCATCTCCTGCGATTTTCGCATTCGTGGCATTGTGGAGCAATTCGCACATGAGCGCGTAGTTGCGCTCCCGGGTGCCGGTCGCCGATGCGGAATCCGCCGCGCGGAGCAGACCGTATCTTTCCATCGTCTCCGTGATGATGCGGCGGTTTTCCTGTGCTTCCGACCATGCGTGGTGGCTTTCTCCCCGCAGGCGGGTGAAGTCGAGCTTCTCCATTATCTCGTGGAAGCATGAGCCTGTTCTCTCGCCTCCCTCGAGGGCGGGTTTTGTTTCAACTGGCCCGGCTGCTGCCGTGTCCCCCTGTCCCGGGCTTGTCTCGTCGCTTCCGCCCTTCACCCGAGCCGCCTCGAAGCTGGTCTTCCTGTGCGTCGCTATTCCGGAGTAGCTGAGGATGCCCCATGTCTTGGGTATCTCGAAATCCCGTCTGAGCTGGTGGTTCTCCAATTCTCCTTCGTAGAGAGGCGCCTGGCGATATATCTCCGGAGTAGGTCCGCCAGACAGTTCACCGCTGTCCAACGGGACTACCTGGATATTCTCGAAGGCGGGAGGCTCGTTGCCGATGGACTTGCGCGTCTGGATGGACTTCCAGAAAGCCTCTCCGCGGGAATCTCCTTTTTGGAAGAGATAGTTGAGCGAAGTCTTGACCGCATCGCCTTTGAAATTTCCGCAGAGCAGGCAGCAGAAGTTCTCGGCCCTGGTCACCGCGACATATGCGACCCTGAGAAGCTCACCGAGGTTTTCGCCCTCGATTCTCTCCCTGTTCAGGTCGCGCATGGAACCGAGAGGCATCACCAGGCTACCGGCCTCCGATTCAAAGTCATGGAAGAAGCATTCCCTGTCCGCGCTGGAGCTTGACGACGCGTTCGAATCCCAGAGCATAGGACAAAAAACGATCGGGAACTGCAAGCCCTTGCTCTTGTGTATGGTCATGATGGTGACTGCGTCCATATCGGTCTCAAGCCTTGCCTGATACACGTCTGATTCGCTGTCGTCGCCCCCCTGCCCCGTGATCATCCTGCCAAGCCATGCGAGCAGGAGCTGCGGGGACAGGCTCCTCTCGTTCTCGGTCCGGTGCAGCAGCCCCATGAGATGCCGCAGATCCACAATGTTCCTCTCGCGCATGTCTAGGCCGTCAGGGGAGAGTAATCCCGGCTCGGAAAGATTCTGCAGGGCCGTTCTTGACGGTGCGCCGGCCCCCCCGACGGAGAAGTCCTTCGTGCACCGTCCGGGATGCAGGTTCTCCGTCGTGAGAATTCTGGACAGCATCGGCATCACTCCCTTCCTGTCCCATTCCGCTCCGCAGTCCCTGAATATCTCCGTCCATAGGATCAACCTGTCGGACATTTGCGTTGAGTCGCTGCCGTTGTCCAGGTCGAGAAGCATCTCCGGGGGGAATCGGAAGAAGGCTCCGGCCAGCGCGGTCCTGAGATGTCTGGCGCTGCCTGGATTCAGCACGGCTCTCAGCAGGAAGTAGAGATCCTTGGCAATATCGGACAAGAATACATTTCCCGATTTGGATATCACCGCGGCTACACCTCTTTTCTTCAGCGCCTTCCGCATCCCCGCCGCATGATAGTTCTTCGGGACCAGCACGGCGATGTCGCGCGGCTCCACCCGCGCAAAGGCCTCTCCGGGGGCGGAGCCCCCGCAGGACCATTTGAATCCGTTCAACGCCTCGACTATCCTGTCCGCACTGTGTTCGAGCACGTCTACCGCGCTCTTTGAGATTCCGTCGGGGCCGGGTGTCATTATCCATTCTAGCTGGAAGGGCTTGTCCGCGCCGCTCCCCATCAGCAGACTGCGCCTGGGCTGGCGTCCGGATTCCACCGGCTCGTATGCGATGCCCTTGTCGAGAAACGGAAGATCTCCGCCGAAGAGCTCGTTCACTCCGTCTAGCAGAGCCTGGACCGAGCGGAAGTTCCTCGTCAGCGTGAAACGTCCGGATGGAGAAGTCCTCTCCTTCGCCTTCAGATACGAGTAGATGTCCGCCGAGCGGAACTTGTATATTGACTGCTTCGGATCGCCGATCATGACGAAAAGACAATCCCGATGCCTGAACACGGTCTCGAATATCTCGCACTGGATCGGATCGGTATCCTGGAACTCGTCCACCAGGGCGGCCTTGTAGCGTTTTCTGAGGCATCTGGCCAGCTCGCATTCGGGCGCGGGAACTCCGTCGAGGCCACGGAGCGCCGTCCTCAGATCCATGAGCATGTCGTCGTAGGACTGCAGATGGTGCTTCCTCTTGATTTTCGCCATCGCGTCCGGGAGGAATTTCCTCAAGGCGATTTTCACGACGATCTCCGGAAGGGCGAGGCAGTCCTCCAGCTCGGAACTGCCCTTGAGCCATTGGGGAGTGTTGTGGGACAGCCCGTTCAGCATCCTGTATTTCCCGGCGGGGGCCATTTTCCCCGCATCATTCCGCAGACTTTCCAGTATAGTCTTCGCCTTCGAAGGCCTCGCTCCCGCAAGCTTGCTCCCGACGGCCTTCAGCAGCGCATCCAGCTTGAAGTCGAGGATCGCGGAAAAGGCCCGGTCGGAAAGCCCGTCGCCCAAAAGCCCGTCCGGAATTCCATGCCTGACGACAATATCGGGTCTGGACGATATCTCCTTGGCGAAGGAGAGAAAGTTTCCGGAGGAGAGCCCCCTTTCGGAGAGGGCTGACACCAGCGCCGGATTTCCCTCGTAGAAGTTTGCCCTCCAGAAGTCCTCGATGCATCCGCCGATAAGCTCGTCCTGCTTCTCGACAAGCTCCAGCTCAAAAGGCATCCTGCTCTCGAACGCGTTCTCGTTGAGCATCCTCGAACAAAAGCCATGTATGGTGAATATGGCGGCCTCGTCGAAGGAAAGGAGTGCGACGCGCAGCCGCCGCGACATCTCCTTGATTCCATTGCCGGCCTCAAGCGCATGCCCGATTATGGACTTGATCGTATCCTGCAATCCCCTGTCGTGGAGATCTGCACCGGCCAGGACGGCGGCCGCCGCCTCGATGTTGGATCTTATCCTGCTCCTGAGCTCCGCCGTCGCCGCCTCGGTAAATGTCACCGCCAGGATCTGGGAAACCTTCAGGCCGCGCTCGAGGACGAGCCGCAGATAGATGTGCTGTATGTTGAACGTCTTGCCCGTGCCGGCGCTGGCCTCGATGAGCAGGGAGGCTCCGTCGCCTATCGGCGCGTCCAGGATACTGAATTCATTCTTAGCCGTTGTCGCCATGTCTGCTCACCGTTTGAATACGACTATCGCCTCCGATAGCTCCTTGAACTCCTTCCTCAATCCTTCGTCCGCCGGAAACTTCTCCCCGAAAAAGCTCCTCGTGTATGCGTCCGGCTTGGAATGCCGCCCCGGCGCGTCATCCATGTATGAAGGCTCCCATGCGCCCCTCGCCTTTCCCGGATCGAACACGCCCCCCTTCATCCCTGCGCAGGCTGCGTCAAGCCAGAAGCATAGAGGCCTCCTGCGCCCTTCGATGTAGATGCCCAGCAGGCGTTCGAGATACCCGCGCGGGTTCTCCATGCGTCCCTGCTCCCTCTCGCCATCCATCCCGAGAAATACGCTCCGCGGCGGGATTTCCGCCCCTCCATCTGCGGCGAGCATGTCCATGGCCGCCTGCTCCACGGCCATCCTGAGCAGATCCTTCGGCTTGCACGAGGAGGGACGTGCGACCAGACGGGCTTCCCTGCGCAATCCCCCTATCTCGTGGGATATCCGCAGTTTCCCGGAAAACTCCGGGATATCCATCCTGATGTCCACTTGGAGCGGATCCAGCTTTTCCCCGAGTTTCCCCTCCATCTCCCTCAGGCTCCCTATCCAATCGAAAGTCTCGTCCCATATCTCATCGAATATCTTCTCTCCCGCCATTCCGACCGGCAGCACACCCTCCGCCCTCAGACGGGAGATGAAGCGGCCCTTGAACCCGGCATCGGACTGCATCTCCGCCAGGCTTCCATCTTGGACCGAGTCAACCGCCTTCCAGATCAAGGAGCGCAGGTTGAACCTCGACAAATTGTCCAGCCCTGTCGGCTCGACATCGTCAGGACAGTCCGATCCACCTATGTTAAGATCAATGCCGAGCGTCCTTTCCGCGTAGTGCCTGCAAGGGCTCAGGAAAAATCCGATCAGCTCGGAAAGCCGTATATCGAGCAGGCCGGGAACGGCCGCCGGATTCTCCGGAGGAGGAGAGCGCCTGGGCATGCTCGCCTGCGGCTTACCCGTCTGGCCGTATAGGTTCTGGGCGACGGAACGCCAAAGCCGGGAACATGATCGCGGCAGGGCATCGCCCGCAGCCGAAAAATATTTCGGGCTGAACGGATGCATCGGATGCCTTACGACAAGCGAATCGGCGGACGAAGGATCGGATGTCCTCGACGCAATGTAGGAGAGAAGCTCGGACACGAGAATTGACGGCGGCATCTCCTGCCTGTCCGTGTCGCCCCTCCCGGTGTAGCTGATGTATAGCCTGCCGCGGGACGACATCAGCGCCTCGAGAAAGGCGTATCTGTCGTCGTCCTTGCTCCACCTGTCGCAGGTCCAGCGGCTGGAGGGATCCATCAGGTCGAATCCGAGCTGCTTCTGCTGCCTCGGGAATGCGCTGTCGTTCATGCCGAGCATGCAGACTATCCTGGCCGGGATTCCGCGCATGGGCTGAAATCGGCAGAAAGTCGCATATCCGCAGCAGAACTTCTCGTCGCTGGATTCGCCCTCTATGCTCTCCTTCAGGGCAAACAGGAGCAGATCCCAGGACAGGCGCGAATCGAGAAGACCGGCAGCCTCCATCCGACCACGTATCGCGGCAAGCGCACGCAGCACCTCCATCGCTCCCTCGTCGGACTCCGGGGATGGAAGCAGCTCGGCGGCAGCTCTCTCCAGCATGTCAAGCCACCCGGAACAGCTCCGCAATCCAGCCCCGTCAATCTCCCGGCGCAGCGCAAAAAGCCTCTCCAGCCACTCGCAGAGAGAACCCACCAGGGCGGAATGGTTCTCAGTCATCTCAAGAGGCGCGATCAATTGCTCTCCATCCCCCCCGCCATCGGACGACGAGGCATAGCACGGGTCGGGGACTTCGTCGCCAGGTTTCATCATCGCCGCGCCAAGGACAAGCCTCTCGACCGCGAAACGCCAGCTGTTCTGCCCAAACCCGCACCCAGTCGCCATCCTCCTGAAATCCCCGTCAATCCCCCATGCGACACGGGACTCGCGCAGAAGCCGCTGGACAACATCCCAGTCGTCATCCTTGATCCCAGCCCTCGATCGTATCCCGCCGTAGCCAAGCAGAGACATCACTTCACTCGCCTTGAACCTGCCCCCGAGCAGATCCAAGGCGGAGAGGAATGCGGATGCCGACGGATATTCCCGCTGCAGAGTCCTGTCCGCAATAGTGAAGGGAAGCGCCATGCGCGAATATGGATTTCCGCTCCCGAAAACAGACTCTATCGCCGGAGCGTATTCCTCCAGATCGGGGACGAAGACAATGATGTCCTTCGGGAGCAGTCCCGGATCCTGGTCGAAGCAGTGCAGGAGGAAGTCGCGCAGCGTCTCGGCCTCCCTCAGCGGATTGTGGCAGTTGCTTATCGTGATGCTGCGGTCGCCAGGGTTCAATTCAATGCGGTCAGCCTCCTCGGGAAGAACATTCATCAATATGTCCTCCTGCATCGTGCCCAGGATGCCGCCTGGAGATTCGGCCGGAGCGACGCGCGCCTCGATATGCTCGTGGACCGCCATGTCGCATCCGAGCAGAAGCCTGTGCAGGTCGCGGGGAATCCGCCCAAGCGAGCCCAGCAGCGGATTGCCCGATTCATCCCTGACCATGGCCTCCATCTCCGCCGCAAGCTTCTCACAGGAGCTGAAAACCTCGCAGGCCCTTATCCTCTCAATCTGCCTTTCCATCTCCTTGCGCCCCCTGCCCCTGTCGTAGAGACCCTCGGATGGATTCATCCAGAAGAAATGGACCGGAACACTCTCGGAAAGCTTCTGCAGCAGGGCCAGATGCGCCGGGGGAAGCGCCGATATCCCGAAAAAATAGACCGCAGGATGCCTCTTCAGCTCCGACAGCGTCTCCAGAGGAGCTCTGCCCTGGACGAAATCCCAGAATAAATCGGACGAAGTCCGCAACGCCGGGCTGGCCTCGATCATGGCCCTCCATAGCTCGGCCTGCCATTTTTCTCCATCCGTGAATGCTCCGCCAGACGGGGTAGCACTCTGCCAGCGCCGCAGCATCTCGGGACGATAGCTCGAATAACGGTCGAACGCCCTCGCTATCCTGCATGACAGCTGGTAGCGCCTGATCTCCACATCGTCCCCCTCCCCCAGATAGCGGGCTATGGGCCGGAACGAATCCCCCCTCTCAAGCCCGCCGGACAACACTTTGAAGACGAGCCACGTCATGGCGTGGACATCCAGCAAAGGGGCTTCCGCAAATCCCGCTCCAGCATCAGGAGACCCGGACATGAGCCGCCCCATGGGATCGAATATCCACCTCTTGAAGAAATTCCCGGGGAAGAGCATGTCCATGTTGGCGCATATCCCCAGATTGGAGCTCTTGGCCAGCTCCTGGCGCAGCCATCGCGCCATCCCGCTGCTGTGGACGACCACCTGCGTCCTGAGCAGCGGATCCGGCGGCGGATTTCCGGCAATGACCTCCGCCATTCTGGACACAACATCCTCCAGCCTGCTCCCGCCATATACCATCATGCCCATTCAAAAACACCCTCGATATTGGAATCAACTGCAATCTAGTCCCAGTTCCGCTTTTGGCAAGACCTCTTGCCC
>DYMC01000229.1 GCA_020721745.1 Lentisphaera sp.
CTCTACACTGGCCATGTCTGGGAGGACTTCTACATAACGTTCAAGTTCAGCAGGAATCTGGCCGAGGGCAGGGGGCTTGTGTATCAAGCCGGGGAGAGGGTGCACGGATTCACGTCTCCTCTTGGAGTGCTTCTCCCCGCGTTGACCTTCCTGATTGGCCGGTCCGACGAGTCCGCGCTCTGGCTGTTCAGGATTTTCTTCGCGATTCCGGCGTTCGCAGGCGCGGCATATTTCCTGGTCAAGTCCTGCGAGAAAATTTTCAGCGAACATGTTCCTGCCGTCTATTTCTGTGCGCTCCTGTTCATCTTCGACGCGAAGTCGGTGATGTTTTCGGTGAACGGCATGGAGACTGCGTTCATGCTGTTCTTCCTGGCCTGGCTGCTGCGCCTGGCCCTCTGTGGGATGGATGGAAGGTGGATGCAGGCGGGGCTTTGCTGGGCCGGGCTGATGTGGACCAGGCCGGACTCATGCGTATACATAGCGGCCTTTGCGCTGGCATCATTTCTCTTCCTGCCTGTTCCGCGAAAATCGCAACTGATTCTTTTCGCAAAGGCCGGACTGCTCTCTGCAGCGCTCTATCTTCCGTGGTTTGTCTGGACATGGAGCTACTACGGATCGCCCGTCCCGCACACAGTGATTGCGAAGAACGCATTTTATCTTTCCAAGGCGACTCTGTTTGAACAGCTGGCGGCGAAAGTTTCCGCCCTGCGCCATGCCCCGATTATGGCCTTTTTGCCTGTCTATCCGCAGTTTGGCAGATGGCCTCTTCCTTTCTTCATTTTCGCCGTGTTCTGCGGCTGGCTCTGCGTCATCGCCTGGCTTGCGCCGTTGCGATCGAATGTCCGTGTGCCAGTCCGTTTTCTATCCTTCCTCTTCTTCCTGCTCTGCCTTTATCTTGCCTACATCCGGGTCCCTTATCCGTGGTATCTGCCGCCCGTCACACTTGTCGGGATAATTCTTCTCTGCGGACTTGTTGTCGAGATCGTGCACAGATGGTCGCTGCATTATTCAATGTGCGCCATGCTTTTTTCGGCGCTATTGCTCTGCTTCATCTCGCTGTTCTATCTCGAGGCGGAGAGGATGAAGGCCCAGCAGAGCATAGTCGAGGAGGGGAACAGGAAGCGGATAGGGCTATGGCTTGCCGAAAACACCGGGGTTGACGACAGGGTCTTCCTCGAACCTCTCGGATACATCGGCTATTTCAGCGGAAGGAAAATGCTTGATTTTCCCGGGCTTTGCTCTCCGGAGGTCGTCAAGGTGATCAAGGAGAAGAAGGCCGGCTATGTTCGTGCGGTCGAGGAGTTGTCCCCCGAATGGGTGGTGGCGCGGGAGTTCGAGGCGAGGCGCCTGACAGGCTCGGCGTTTTTCAGGAGCAACTATTTAGTGGCGGCGGAATTCGACGTGAGGGAGAAGATTTTCGGGCAGAAGCTGATTCACGGTGTAGATTACCTGCTCTATGATTCCGCATTTTACGTATTCAGGAAAAAGAGGGAGGAAAAACGGTGAAGACCATTTCTCGTGCCGCCACAGCCATGCTCTGCCTCTGTCTCGCGGGATGCATGTCGGTGAAATTGAATTTTCTGACTGACAAGACCGATCCGCTGGGGGAGTTCGTGCTTTCCGGAAGCAGCGGCTCGGAAAAGATACTGATACTCGGGATAGACGGGATAATATCCAGTTCTCCGGGCTTCGATCTGATAGGGGAGACCCCCAGCATGGTCGAGGATATAGTATCCCAGCTTGACAAGGCATCGTCCGACCCGGCGGTGAAGGCCGTGATACTGAAGATAGATTCACCCGGGGGGGCCACGACCGCGTCGGACATCATCTACCACGAGATATGCGCCTTTAAGGAGAAAAGGAAAGCCAAGATATTTGCCATGATGATGGATGTGGCCGCATCCGGTGGATACATGGTGGCCTTGCCTGCTGACAAGATAATCGCGCAGCCGACTACCGTGACCGGTTCGGTGGGCGTGGTGTTCATGAGGCCCAAGTTCGACGGGCTGATGGAGAAGATAGGCATCGAGGTGAACGTGAGCAAGTCTGGCGGCTACAAGGACATGGGCTCGCCGTTCCGTCCCGACAGCGCCGAGGAGAAGGAGCTCTTCGACGGGATGGTCGCCTCGCTCAACAGGCATTTCTACGCTTTGGTCGCCAAGCACAGGAATATCACTGCGGAGAATCTGGAGAAGATCAAGACGGCGAGAGTCTTCCTGGGCGCCGAGGCGAAGGACGTGGGACTGATAGACCAGATCGCGTATCCTGCCGAGACAATCGCCATGTGCAGGAAGGAGGCGGGGCTTTCGCCGGACGCCAGCGTGGTGGTCTATCGCCGCAAAAGCTATCCGAACGACAACATATACAACCGCTCCGCGATGCAGACACGATCCGGAATATCGCTCGTGAACCTTGGGCCACTCGAGGAAATTTCATCAATCAAACCGGGATTCCACTACCTCTGGACCGGGCTCTGTGGATATTGAGAGAACTTGTTTGCGCGGCTTGCCACGGCGGAGCCACAGGCGGAGACGAATCACAAGTCACAAGTTTCAGGTTTCAAGTTACAAATTGAGTTCATTCTACTTCTTGATTCCGTGATGGCCTTTTTGGCCATCATCCTTTTTTGTTTTTCAACGCGCAAGGTAGACACAGAAATGTACTTTGCAATCACTTCGGCCAATTGTCTTCATTATTTTTTTCTTTAGATCACCTCATTCTATGTTTTTTGGACAAAAAATCCGATTTTTATACCGTTGAGCGTCCTCCCGATCTTCAAACTCTTCATGAGCGCACCGG
>DYMC01000230.1 GCA_020721745.1 Lentisphaera sp.
GGCGCCGTGACCGCATCCTGGATGATATTGACCTGTTGCAAAATCTGGTTAATAACGTTGCCCACCAGGTCTTTGACCCATTTGAAAATTCCAAACATGCCTCACCTCCTAGAACTGGTTACCAGCAGCGCTATCGGCTTGTCGCATGTCAGCCATCGCCTGCTTGATGTCGTTGGAGACTTCGTTGAACTTATTGCTCAACTTGGTCGTCTTCTGGAAGAACTGTCCCAGTGCCTGAACGTACACCTCGCCGGGTTCACCGACCAGCGCCCCGTTCTGCATCTGCCCGGCAATCTTCTGGGCTACGGCAGCCGTCTGCGCCAGGCGTTCAGCGACCATCTGGCAATGCTTCGCCATATCTTCCAGGGCGGGGTAATTTACACGAATTTGATCTGCCATTTTGACCTCCTATCAGGCTCCGATGCTGTTGAAGAAGCTCTTGGTTTCTTCGTCAGCGCCATGGATAATCTTGATGATTTGCTCTGCTACCCGTCCGGCAACATCCAGCGCATAGACCATCTTTCCCATAGAAGGCAAGACCGTGCCTTCCATTTCGTTAAAAAACTGGTCAGCGCCCTGACCCACCCACTGGTTGCCATGCAAGGCTTCCACTTTGGATTTGGTCTGTTGCAAAAGCGTGCGAAGCTCTGCTTCCTCGTTCTGCAAGCTCTTGATGATAGCCTGCATTTCGTCATAATTGACTTGAGTGGTTCCAGCCATTTTCTATCCTTTCTCTTGCATGAAAATTAGATTGTTTTTGCTGGCATCATCAATTTTCGGAGAAACAATGATTCCAGCCCCAGGTTATACATAAAAAATTGCTCGGCTTCTTTCAAATAAACCACCTCCTTCCAAGTCAGTCACATAAGCAATGTAGCATTTTTGAACTTCGGAATCAATAAGTCGTATTTCAAAAATGCAACCCATTGGTACTACCCAGATTAAGAATCACCACTATCCCTGGCATCTTTGGCCGCCTTGAGCGCGGCCCCAACTGCCGCGCTGCCTGCCACACCGGCGACTCCGGCTGCCACACCGCTCTCGCTGCCTTGGGCAGGTTCCCCGCCGCCTGAGCCACCGCCTGGCGCTGCGGGCTGTGAATCGCTGCCGCCTGCGCCCGAACTACCTCCGCCAAACAGATGGTCAGGCAAATCTTGCGCTGCGCCAGAACCAACGGAAGCAGCCTGCGGGGTTGAATCGACTAGCCCAACGCCCATGTTTTTTAGATCGCCCTGCAGACCCTGGCTGCTGCCCCCGCCGCCTCCACCGCCGCCTCCACCGCCAGGTTGCGGGGTTTCTTTGGCTTCCTCGCGGATTTCCTCCATCTCCTCTTGCGTGGGTAAGTCGCCGCCCTCGGTAAAGTCGGCCGTAACCGCATGCAATTCAGAAGCGGGCGGCGGATTGAGCGTAGATTCGAAAGTGCTCGCGCCAAAGTCGTCGGTGGAGGTACCGCCGCCGACGCTTCCGCCGGCCGATTCAAATCCCGAGGCGCCAAAATCATCCCCGCCTGAAGCGCCTGTTCCCGCGCCACTACCGGTCAATCCACCGACCGCCGCTTCAAAACCAGACGCGCCAAAATCATCTCCGCTGCCCAGGCTGCCTTTGATCAGATTTTCATTTTCCTCATCTGCTTCACGAATAATCTTGGTGATTTCCATTAAAGCATCTTGTGATACGAAAAGGGCCTTCGAGACGCGCTGCAAAGCGGGCAATAACTCTTGTTCCATCTCATCAAAAAACTTATCGGCGCCAACGCCAATCCATTCCTTGGTCAATGCCTGCACCTTCTGGCGGGTCACGGAGTAAAGTTCGGCAAAATCATCGCCTTCGTGATTGAATTTTTTAACGATCGTAGCCAGTTCGTCATAATTTAATTGAACAAGATTTGCCATATTTTCCTCAGCTCAAATCAAAACGCATCGAAACATTGGGGCCAAGATTAATGACCACGCCCCCGCTCAACTCAACCGGTTGCCCGGCGCGCAAGCGTTGTCCGTTTACAAAAGTTCCATTGCTGCTGTTCAGGTCGGTGATAAGGTAGACGCCACGCGCCGCATCGAAGGAAATTTCAGCATGGCGGCGGGAAATGTTCGGTTCCTTGAGCAGCAGGTTTCCTTCCACGCGTCCGATGACAAAGGGAAGCGGAAATAACGGGATTTTCGACCCCAGGGCGAATTCGGCTGGAACCTTGAGAAAAGAGAGAGAGGGCTGAGACTTCGAGACCGGCACCGAGAGAAGGGTCGCTTGAGCGTTGTCTCCCGCAACCAGGGTCGCATCAGGCGCGGAAGGTGGTTTCACAGAGAGCGGCGCAGCTTGCGAGCCGCCAGGAACCTGCCGGGGAGCCTGCGGCGAGGAAGCAAGCGGCGGCGGAGTCGTGGCCGGTTTGCGCGCCGGCAACGGCTCATCGTCGGCAACCGGAATAACTGAACCGCCGCCTTTCTTCTGACTTCCAAGATTCCCGCCCAGCCGACCTTGCAACACCGGCGTGCCTGTCAGGGATTTTTCTCGCCGCGAAGAGTACATCATGAAGCCGACTACACCGAGGATGATTGCGACCACCAGGAACAAGATGACCGGCGCCGCAATCAGGGCCGTAGTCAACAATTGAAGCATGTTTGGGCGCGTAGCAACGTAGACCACCCCCTGATATTGCGCGGTGGAATACACCTGCTGCTCTTTCCCTAAGACCCGCACGATGACAGTATATTTGCCATCCGGAATATCGGACTCGCTCAGCGGAATCACAACGGTCCCC
>DYMC01000231.1 GCA_020721745.1 Lentisphaera sp.
GCCGGGTAAAATAAACTGAAAAAAAAAAAAAATGCAAGCAAGATTATGTATTTTTATTGAAAAAAAATGGAGGAAGGATGAGGGGCGCGTTGTCGGTATCGCTGATTGGGGCGTGCATTTTGCTTGTGGCGGAGCCTGCGGCGCCCGGGCCGGCCCCGTTTGTGACGGTGGAGACGAAGGCGCCGGAAAACAGAGAGGCGAAATTCTACTATCGCGTGCCGTCCGGCTACAAGGAGAACTCCGGCAAACTCCACCGGGTTCTGGTCTTTTTCAACGGAAGGAACTGGCCGGAGAAAGGACAGGCCGTGGACGCATCCTATCCCTATGCCGGATTTGCCGAATGGGCCGACGAGAACGACATGTTCATTGTCGCGCCGGGATACAGGAACGACGACTACTGGCATCCGGAGAAATGGTCGGGGAAGGCGCTTGTGAACGCGCTCGAGGAGATTGGCGGGAAATACGGGATATGCCAGGACAGGCTTTTATATTTCGGGCACTCGGCGGGCTCGCAGTGCGCGAATCTTTTCGCGGCGTGGAGGCCGGACATGTGCGTGGCCTGGGTCTCGCACGGCTGCGGCGTATGGCACAGGCCGACGAAGAAGATGAACGACTGCCCGGGGCTGGCCAGCTGCGGAGAGGCTGACGCCGGCAGATACGAGCTGAGCAGACGCTTCGTCGAGGAGTCGCGCAGGAAGGGCAACTATGTCCTGTGGAGAACCTGGCCCAACACCCCGCATGAGACGCCTCCCGGGGCGATAGACCTGGCCAAAGCGTTTCTGAAATACTACCACGGGCAAAACCTCGGCGACCTGGAAAAAGGGAAAAAAAGTCCCGCCGGGTCTTCAGGCGGAAAAAGCAAAAAGAAGGCGGAAGTCCTGTTTGTCGGGGACGACCAGGAGAGCAGATATTGGCCGGCCGGGAGCAGGGAGATTGAGATGATAGAGCCGGAGGACAGGGTCGAATTCTATTCCGAAGAAGTCGCCAGGGCATGGGCGGCGGGGAAATAGCCCTGCGCCTTGAGAAAATTGCATCCGCAATTTTTCACTGTTTTGAGATGTCGGGCAGGAATCCTCCGGAGGCGGACAAGCGCCCAACATACTTTGTCGGGCAGGAATCCTCCAAAGGAGGACAAGTGCCAACATACGTCGCACGCGTGCGCAAAAAGTAGGGCGGCCATTCCTGGCCGCCACCGGAGATTGGAGAATATTATGACATTAACCGGCCATTTGGCCAGCCATGAGGCTGGCGATCCTTTAAAAAGGCAATTTTGCAATTAGCTCCGGATAACAACAAAAATGGAATTCACATATAACGGGCTTGTGAGATGGTCGTTCGGGTTTCAGAATCCGAACCATGCCGCGGCGCTCTTCGCGATGCTTCTGCCGTTTGTCTGGCTTTTCAGGGGGGAAGCCAGAAAAGGGGCTTTGCGCATACTCGCAATATGCATTGAGAGCGTGCTCTATGCGATGATTCTCCTCACTATGTCGAGAGCCGGGATTATGGCTGTTGTCATGTCGAGAATATTCTTCAGCGCGCTCAAATGGAGACTCGCCGGGAAAAGGCCCGATCTGAAACGCGGGGCAGTCCTCGGATTTATCTTGGCCGTTGTCATCGTCCTCCTGGCGGCCGCCGGATATTCCGACAGCCTTGGCAGGTTCCGGGAATGGATTGCCGGCGGAGACAAGGCTGTCTCCCACAGGTATGTGCTATGGGAGGGGGCGCTGCGGATGATTGCCGAAAATCCGTTCGGGACAGGCGCGGGCCTGTCGGGAAAGATATGGACGGAGTTCTACCAGCCCGACGGAATGGATCTGCGGTTCAGGACGATGGTGAACAGTTTTTTGACTTTCATTGCCGAGCGGGGGCTTCTAATCGCTCTTTTAATGGCCATTCCGCCGACGATACTGGTGATGTCCGCCTTGAGGAATATGTTTTCCGGAAGCGTTCCGGAAAAGACAAAAGTTCTGCTTATCTCGGCGGTTTCCTCGTTGTTTGCTTCGCTCGTATCTGGAATGTTTTCCACATGTTTTGAATTCGCCGCATTTGCAAATGTCTTCAGCCGTTCCGGGGTCCGGGGGATGACATTTCTCAACATAGCGATGAGCTTCGTTCTGAATCTTGCTCTTTTGGGGCTTGTTTTTCTTCTGGTTTGGCTGGTGCTGAAAAGAAAGCTGCTGGCAAAGAGGGATGCCTATCGGGGAGCGGCAATTGCTGCGATGGGCATGCTTGTCTTGTATTTGTCCGCCTGCCTTGCCGACATGGGACGCGGTGAAAGATGCAGAATATTCACATCGGATGGAAAACCATTTGCCGCTGTTTCGCGGAAAAAGTGTTCTGGCGGAAAAATACTGGTTGTTCCTGACGAAAACGTCCTGAGGGCCAGGAGGACCCTGGACTTTTTCCTTGACAAGCACAAGCCGTCCGAAATTATTATGCCCCTTGGCTCTTTCGCCATAGCCGACGGCATTCCTTGTCTTTGCGGCACGGTTGTTCTATGCGGGGGCAACTGCCGGATGGAAATTTCCCCGGAAATAGAAACAAAATCGCTGATATACTTCCTTCCGGATTCTCCGCCGTTTGAAAGTGGTGGAGATGTCAGGAGTGTATATCTGCCCGTTTATGACAGGCACGGATGGAACCGGGCATGGAAGGCGAAATTCCCGGGCAAGACAAGGCTTTGCGACGGATTCTAGTGTCCTGCGTCGCAAATACGTTGAATAAAATTATGCCTATTTTTGATGAG
>DYMC01000232.1 GCA_020721745.1 Lentisphaera sp.
ATGACAAGTAGAATGAACTCAAAAGGTCAGGTCTCCAAATAGGGACGCGGCCAAATTTTCAATGGTTCAGACATGATCTGTCTAGTTGACTACGGCATGGGGAATTTGTTCAGCGTGGAGAAGGCTCTGGCCGCCGCAGGGGCGAATGTGGCCATCGTCTCCGCCCCGGATCGCGTCCGCGGCGCCGATGCCGTCGTCCTGCCCGGTGTAGGGCATTTCGCCAAGGGGATCGAGAATCTGCGTGCGGCGGGGCTTGACAAGGCCGTCGCCGATTTCATCTCCACGGGCAGGCCTTTTCTGGGGATATGCCTCGGGATGCAGATTCTCATGGAGGAGAGCGAGGAGGCTCCCGGGCGCAGAGGGATTGGAATATTCAAAGGGCGCGTGCTGAAGTTTCCAAAATCATCCATGAAGGTTCCGCAGATGGGATGGAACAGCGTGAAGCTCCGCCAGGACAATCCCATCATAAGGGGGATTCCCGACAACAGCCATTTCTATTTCGTCCACTCCTACTATGTGTCTCCAGACGATCCGTCCGTCGTTGCCGGCCAGACGGAATACGGTATCGCTTTCTGCTCCGCGATCGGCAGCGGAAACGTCTTCGCAACCCAGTTCCACCCGGAGAAGAGCCAGAACGCGGGGCTTCGGATTCTCCGCAACTTCGTCGGAATCTGCGGAAGGGAAGAAGACCACAGATGAAGGAGACGAGGAAAAATTCAAGGATAATTCCCGCCGTTGACATCCGAGGCGGCAGATGCGTCCGCCTGCTCCAGGGCGATTATTCGAAGGAGACCGTCTATTCCAACGATCCGGCCTGCGCCGTCTCGGCCTGGGACCGGCCGGGCGTAGACATCGTCCACGTCGTTGATCTCGACGGGGCCAGGGAGGGGCGCCCGGTCAATCTGCACATTGTCGCGAAAATCGCAAAGGCACTAAAGACCCGGATAGAGGTCGGCGGAGGAGTCAGGACGGAGAATGATACCGAATCCCTTCTCTCCGTCGGCGCATCAAGGGTGATACTGGGGACTTCCATCTGCGAGAATCCCGGAAGGGCGGAGGCGTTCGTGGAACGTTTCGGACCCGACAGGATAGTCGCCGGGATTGACGCGAAGAACGGTGTGGTCGCGACAAGAGGCTGGATCAGTTCGAACGGGGCCGACCCCATCTCGCTAGCTGCGAAATTCGCAGATGCAGGAATCAGCCGCATCATCTACACGGACATCTCGACCGACGGGATGCTATGCGGCCCGAACATTTCCGCCGTGAAGAAGCTATGCGAGGCCCTCCCAGGGGTGGAGGTCATATCATCCGGCGGGATATCCTCCCTCGACGACATCCGCAGGCTCTTCAAGTCCCCTCCCCCGAATCTCGAGGCGGCAATCATAGGCAAGGCTCTCTACGAGAGGAAGTTCAGCGTGGATGAAGCCCTCGCCGCGGCAGGATGAACCGCAGGCCCCATTCCAAAACTGGACGTGGCAAAGTCACTTGAAGACTGCTTTCGCCTCCGGGGTTCCGGAGATCCATCCGTGGATGTCCTGGAGGATGCGGAGGACGCTTTTTTTCGGTCTCCATGCGCACGTGGACTGTAGCCTGCTGGAGTCGCTGATGTATATGGGGATGTCGGCGTATCTTGTTTCGGAGACCGAGCCTATCTCGACTTTCCTGCCGCTGACTTCGCGGCAGAGATCGGTGAGTTCGAGGAGGGATGCGGAGTTGCCCCTTCCGCCTCCGGCGTTGAAAATCCTCCCGTCGAAGCCATTTCCCGAAGCTGCGAATTTCGCAGGATTCCTCATCTGCATGATGATCAGCCGCGCGGCATCGTCAATGTGGAGGAAATCCCTCACCTGCCGCCCCTTCCCGTCGAAGCCGATATAGTTGAGCTTCTTCCCGAAAATATGTGCGGCGAGCCAGAACGGGGCGATCCCCTGGTCGGCCTTCCCGAACTGCCAGGGGCCGGCGATCACCCCGAAGCGGTCTATCACCAGCTTGAAGCCGAAGGCGTCCGCGTAGTCCAGCAGGACAGTCTCGGCGGCGTATTTTGTCGCACCGTAGAGGGACCTGGCCCCCTGCATGGGGAAGTTCTCGGACACGCCTTCCGGGGACAGTCCCTGGACATTCTGCTTCTCGGCGAAATCGAAGCGCCTCCTGCCCTTGCGGATTGCGCATTTCAGGAGGGGGGCGATGGGATAGACCCTGCTCGTCGAGAGGAATATCATGGAAGTCCCATGTCTGCGGCAGAATTCGGCGCAGTTCACCGCGCCGTATAGATTTGTCCCGACGAGGTAGTCGGTGCCGCCGTCCTTTCCTGCGAGGACCGAGGGCTCGGCCGAGCATTCGACGAGGAAATCGGCGCCGGCGGCCGTCTCGATGTCTTTGGGATTCCGCACATCGCCCCTGATGAACTTCACTCCGTGCCTCTTCAGGCGGGGAAGATTCAGCCCTGACCCCTTCCGGTAGAGGTTGTCCAGGGCTAGGACTTCGCAGTTTTCGAAGCTCTCCTTGAGGGCTATCGCGAGATTCGCGCCGACAAAACCGGCTCCGCCTGTGATGAGAACTTTCATATCCGCTTAATATATGCCTCGATATGCCAGGCCGCAAGGAGGGGAAGAGATGGGGAGACAGGGTTGACGAATTTCAGATTTTTCGTTTTCTCTCATCCCTGAGGCATTTTTTTTCAATATTTTTCTTCTTTTTTGCGTTTTCCGCTTGCAAAACT